>NZ_CP128595.1:1206666-1508333 GCF_030444335.1 Polaribacter huanghezhanensis
ATTTCCAGCAGAACACAGAGATGAATCTCGTTTAATGGTGTTAAATAGAAAAGAAAAAACTATAGAACACAAAAGATTTAAAGATCTTATTGATTATTTTGATGAAGGTGATGTGATGGTTTTGAATAACACAAAAGTATTTCCTGCAAGAATGTTTGGAAATAAAGAAAAAACCGGAGCACGTATCGAAGTGTTTTTGTTGAGAGAATTAAATCAAGAAAACAGATTGTGGGATGTTTTGGTAGATCCAGCAAGAAAAATTAGAATTGGAAACAAATTGTTTTTTGGAGAAGATGACAGTTTAGTTGCAGAAGTAATTGATAATACAACTTCTAGAGGTAGAACGTTACGATTTTTATTTGATGGTTCTTATGAAGAATTTAGAGCAAAATTATTGGAATTGGGACAAACTCCGTTGCCTAAAGAAATTGACAGACCTGTAGAAGAATCAGATACAGAGCGGTACCAAACAATTTATGCAAAACATGAAGGAGCAGTTGCTGCACCATCAGCAGGATTGCACTTTTCTAAACATTTAATGAAACGTTTAGAGATTAAAGGTATCGATTTTTCTGAAGTTACCTTGCATGTTGGTTTGGGAACTTTTGCTCCAGTTGAAGTAGAAGATTTATCGAAACATAAAATGGATTCTGAGCAAATCGTTATTTCTAATGAAACATCAAAAAGAATTAACGACGCTTTAACCAATAAGAAAAGAGTTTGTGCTGTTGGTACAACAGTAATGCGTACAATTGAATCGTCTGTGTCATCAAACGGAAGATTGAATGCTTTTGAAGGTTGGACAAATAAATTTATTTTCCCTCCGTACGAATTTAGCATTGCAAACTGTATGATTACAAATTTTCATAAGTCTAAATCGACGTTATTAATGCAAGCTGCCGCTTTTGGTGGTTACGATTTTGTAATGGAAGCATACGAAGTAGCAATTAAAGAAAAATACAACTTCTCTTCTTACGGAGACGCAATGTTGATTATATAATTTGAAGATTAAAAAATTCAAGAATTGAAAAACTGGTACTTTTTAAGCTACCAGTTTTTTATTTTAACTTTACAACTTAATTTTTAAGGGTGAAAAAAAAGAAAGACATACGCGCATTAACCAAAGATCAATTACGAGCTTTTTTTGTAGAAAACGGAGATAAAGCGTTTCGTGGCAATCAAGTGTACGAATGGTTGTGGGGAAAAGTGGTGCATTCTTTTGAAGACATGACAAATATTTCTTTGGAAACCAGAGAAATGTTACAAGAAAACTTTGTCATCAATCATATTGAAGTTGATAATATTCAGCGTAGTAAAGACGGTACTGTAAAAAACGCCGTTCGTTTACACGATGGTTTGGTGGTAGAGTCTGTGTTGATTCCTACGGATACTAGAACAACAGCTTGTGTTTCTAGTCAAGTTGGTTGTAGTTTAGATTGCAAGTTTTGTGCAACATCGCGTTTAAAAAGAATGCGAAACTTAAATCCTGATGAAATTTACGATCAAGTTGCCGCAATCAACAAAGAAAGTTTATTGTATTACAATCATAAATTATCAAATATTGTGTTTATGGGAATGGGAGAACCCCTAATGAATTACAATAATGTGATCAAATCGATTGAAAAAATTACATCTCCAGAAGGATTGGGAATGTCGCCAAAAAGAATTACAGTTTCTACTTCTGGCGTTCCAAAAATCATCAAAAAAATGGCAGATGACGATGTGAAATTTAACTTAGCAGTTTCTTTACATTCTGCAATTGATGAAGTGAGAACTTCCATTATGCCGTTTAATGCAACGTTTCCGTTGAAAGATTTAAAAGAATCCTTAGAATATTGGTACGAAAAAACACAACGAAGAATCACCTACGAATATGTTGTTTGGGGAGGAATTAACGACAGAAAAGAAGATATTGAAGCATTGATTCAGTTTTGTAGTTACGTGCCATGTAAAGTCAATTTGATAGAATACAATCCAATTGATGATGGAGAGTTTCAACAAGCAAGTCCGCAAGCAATCAACAATTATATTTCTAATTTAGAAATGCACGGAATTGTAGTAAATGTGCGTCGTTCTAGAGGAAAAGACATCGATGCAGCTTGTGGTCAATTGGCGAATAAATCATAGAGAAACTAGATGTCTGTTTGAGCGCAGTCGAGAACTTTTTATAAGGGAAAATTTCCTTACTTTTGATTTTAAATTACTGACCTTTCGACTGCGCTCAAGGTGACAAGTAAAAACATTATGAAACCAGTAGAGCAAATAAAACTTCCTATTAAAAACGAAATGGAACTCTTTGAAGAGAAATTCAAAGAATCGATGCTTACCAAAGTTCCGTTACTAAACAGAATTACCTATTATATTGTTCGACGAAAAGGAAAACAAATGCGTCCGATGTTTGTTTTTTTAGTTGCAAAAATGGTTTCTGATGGCGGTTTTGACGAACGAACATATCGTGGAGCTTCTGTTGTAGAACTGATTCATACTGCTACTTTGGTACATGATGATGTGGTTGACGACAGCAATAGAAGAAGAGGTTTTTTCTCTGTAAACGCACTTTGGAAAAATAAAATTGCCGTTTTAGTGGGCGATTTTTTATTGTCTAAAGGATTGTTGCTTTCTATTGATAACGAAGATTTTGATTTGTTAAAATTGATTTCTATTGCCGTTCGCGAAATGAGTGAAGGCGAATTACTACAAATAGAAAAAGCACGAAAATTAGATATTACCGAAGAGGTGTATTTTGAAATTATCCGTAAGAAAACAGCAACTTTAATTGCTGCTTGTTGTGGAATCGGAGCTGCTTCTGTTGGTGCAAACCAAGAAACGGTTCAACAAATGAGAAAGTTTGGAGAATATATCGGAATTGCATTTCAAATTAAAGACGATTTGTTTGATTATACCGATGACAAAATTGGCAAACCAACCGGAATCGACATTAAGGAGCAAAAAATGACCTTGCCTTTAATTTACACCTTAAACACGTGTTCAGAAAAAGATAAAAACTGGATCATCAATTCGGTAAAAAAACACAATAAAGACCAAAAAAGAGTAAAAGAAGTCATCACTTTTGTAAAAGAAAATGGGGGAATTGAATACACCATTTCTAAAATGAACGATTACAAAAATAGAGCGTTGACTATTTTAGAAAACTATCCAAAATCAGCGTATAAAGATTCACTTTTACAAATGATTGATTATGTTGTGGAGCGTAAAGTGTAATTGCTGATTGTTACAAATTTAAAGCTTACTCGTTTAATTAACAAGTAAACTAATAAAACAAAGTGTACCTTAGAATAGTAGTTGCCAAGAACAAAATTCGTTTATAAATGTGCACTTTGTTGGTTTACAGAGATTTTTAATAATTCTTCAACAAAATCTCTTTTATTAGACAACCTTGGCACTTTGTGTTGTCCGCCTAATTTTTGTTTTTGTTTGAGCCAATTGTAAAATAATCCTTTTTCTGCAACATGAATTTTCGGCAAATCCAATGTCATATTATGATAACGTTTTGCTTCGTAATCAGAATTGATAGACTTTAACGCATTGTCTAACAGTTCGGTAAAATAATCTAAACTTTTGGGTGCTTTTTTAAATTCAATAATCCATTCGTGTCCGCCACTAGATTTTCCTTCCATAAAAATAGGAGCAACCGTATAATCTGTAATGGTAGCTTTTGTTTTTTTACACGCTAATTTTAAAGCATCTTCTGTGTTTTCAATAATCAATTCTTCACCAAAAACATTGATAAAATGTTTGGTTCTTCCTGTAATTTTTATGCGATATGGATTTGTTGATGTAAATTTTACAGTATCGCCAATTAAATAGCGCCACAAACCGCCATTTGTAGTAATTACCATGGCGTAGTTTACGTTCTTTTTTACTTTTGATAACGGAATTGTTTTCGAATTTTCTCCTTCGTAAGCATCCATCGGAATAAATTCATAGAAGATTCCGTAATCTAACATTAACAACAATTCTAGTGAATTATTTCTGTCTTGTAATCCAAAGAATCCTTCGGATGCATTATAGGTTTCGTAATATTTAAAATCGGCTTTCGGAATCAGTTTTTTGTATTGTTCTCTGTATGGATTAAAATTGACGCCGCCATGAAAATAGACTTCTAAATTTGGCCAAACTTCTAAAATAGTGTCTTTTCCTGTTTTTTCTAACACACGATTTAACAATAATAACATCCAACTTGGTACGCCCACTAAACTGGTAATGTCTTCATGAATAGTTTCCTCAACAATGGCGTCCATTTTGGTTTCCCATTCGCTCATTAATGCTGTTTCTTGACTCGGAGCAGAACTAAAATCCGCCCAAAAAGGAAGATTTTCTGTAATAATTGCTGATAAATCTCCGAAATACGAATTGTTGTCTTCATAAATTGCTGAACTTCCACCAAGCTTTAATCCTTTTCCAGTAAATAATTGTGTGTCTTCATTGTTGTTAATGTACAAGCACAACATGTCTTTTCCGGCTTTTAAATGACAATATTCCAACGCTTCATCACTCACAGGAATAAATTTACTTTTGGCATTCGTAGTTCCGCTAGACTTTGCAAACCATTTTATTGGAGTTGGCCAAAAAATATTTTGTTCTCCTCTTCTACAACGTTCTATTAATGGCTCAAAAGTTTCGTATTTCTGAATCGGAACGGCGTTTGTAAAATCTGTATAATCTCTAATGGATGAAAAATAATGTGCTTTTCCAAATTCTGTATTCTGAGCAGTATCCAATAATTTAAGCAACAATTCGTCTTGAACATCTAAAGGATACTTTAAAAACAGCTCCATTTGATGCTTTCGTTTTTTTAAAAACCAAGAAATAATTGAGTTTACGAAAGGAAATGCCATTTGGTTTGTTTCTCGTTTAATTTATGAATACAAAATTCTTAAAACTTGCTTTTTTATAGTAAGTTTGTTTGTTGTCGATTATCAACGGAGTTAAAAATACTAAAAATAGTTGTATGCAATATCAAGGAGTCTTAAAAAAAATGCCCACAGAAAATTTAGAGATCATTCAATATTATTTAGAATTGGGTGACGACTTCTTAAATATGAATCAGTTATTGGGTAAAACCATTACAATGACCTTTGTAAAATACGAATGTTTAAACTGTCATTTAAACAAAGAAATTTACCGACAAGGATTTTGTAAAAACTGTTTTTTTGAAACTCCAACTGCTGGCGATTGGATAATGAGACCAGAATTAAGTACCGCACATTTAGGAATCGAAGACCGAGATTTAGAATACGAAAAACAAGTGCAATTAAAGCCGCATATTGTGTATTTAGCAAATTCTAGCAATGTAAAAGTTGGTGTCACTAGAAAACAACAAGTTCCGACGCGTTGGATAGATCAAGGCGCACATGAAGCGATTGAAATTGTAGAAGTGCCAAACAGATATTTAGCCGGAATTACAGAAGTAGCCTTGAAAGAATTTGTTGCCGATAAAACCAATTGGCGAAAAATGTTAAAGAATGATATTGTGGATGAAAACTTGGTAGCATGGAGAAACAAATTAGCCCAATACATTCCGGATGAAGCAAAAAAATATTTTATAGAAAATAATACAGAAACCAATTTGAATTTTCCGGTGGATAAATATCCGCTAAAACCAAAAAGTTTAAACTTGGTAAAGGAACATTCTTATACAGGAACGTTAGTGGGTATAAAAGGACAATATTTAATTTTTGAAGACGAAACCGTTTTTAATGTCAGAGCAAATGAAGGTTTGGTGGTAAGTATTAATATGTAAATGAATTAATTTTTTAATGTAACAATTGCTCAACTTTGTGACTTTGTTACTCTTTTAACTTTGTAATTGAAAAATGAAAAACAACATCCTAAAAGTAGCACTAGCACAAATTTCACCCGTTTGGTTGAACAAAGAAAAAACACTTCAAAAGATTGAGAAATCAATTATTGATGCTGCCAAAGAAAACTGCGAACTCATTGTTTTTGGAGAAGCATTATTGCCAGGGTATCCATTTTGGATTGCGTTAACAAACGGCGCAGAATGGGATTCGAAAGTTCAAAAAGAAATTCATGCTCATTATGTTCGTAATTCTATCACGATTGAAAAAGGCGAATTAAATTCGGTTTGTGAATTGGCGAAAAAACATCAGATTTCTATTTATCTAGGGATTATGGAACGTGCAGAAAATAGAGGCGGACATAGTATTTATGCTTCGTTGGTTTATATCAATCAAGAAGGAGAAATAAAATCTGTTCATAGAAAATTACAACCAACTTTTGATGAGCGTTTAACGTGGGCGCCAGGAGACGGAAATGGTTTGCAAGTACATCCTTTAAAAGAATTTACAGTTGGTGGATTGAATTGTTGGGAAAATTGGATGCCGTTGCCAAGAACTGCTTTGTATGGTTTGGGAGAAAATTTACACATTGCAGTTTGGCCTGGAAGCGATCATAATACCAAAGATATCACACGATTTATCGCAAGAGAATCTCGTTCTTTTGTAATTTCAGTTTCTAGTTTAATGGCAAAGACTGATTTCCCAAAAGAAACGCCACATGTTGACAAAATCATCAAAGATGCGCCAGATATTTTAGCAAACGGAGGTTCTTGTATTGCTTCTCCAAATGGAGAATGGTTGGTGGAACCAGTGATTAATAAAGAAGGTTTGATTATTGAAACTTTAGATTTTAATCGTGTGCTAGAAGAACGTCAAAATTTTGATTGTGTTGGGCATTATTCGCGTCCAGATGTTACGAAATTGCATGTGAATCGTGAGCGTCAAAGTACTGTTTCTTATGATGATTTTTAAAAAACAATTCCCAAATTAAAAATCCATAAACGATTGTGTATTCTAGGCCAACAAACCACAAATTTTCTTTCCAAGGAAGATTAGAGTAGGCTTGGTAACTGAATATAATTACCAAACTCCAAACAATTGGAAAACGATATTTGGTAAAAACAGACAACAAAACTAAAGTTGCTAAATACCACGGATGCATCGTTGTTGTGGTAAAGTAATAAAAAGACAATCCGAATAACAACCCAGTAATGAGTTCTTTCGGACTTTTATTTTTTCTAAAAAAAGTGATAAACCCTAAAAACACAATTGCTAAAACCGGAATGATTTTTCCGATGACAGCAATTTCATTATAACCTCTAAACAGGTATCCAATTTCTCTAAAAATATAATAAAAACTTGCATTAAATTCGAAACTTCTAAACCACAATCCAACAGAATTAAAATAATTTTCAATCAATTCTGAATTGTAAAAGGGTAGAAAAAGTAATATAATTGTTGTGAAAATAATTAGATAGAACACAAATAGTTTTGTCATTCCTGCGAAGTCGAGAGATCTTTTTACAAACCATTGATAAAATAATGGTAGAAATAATAACGGAATTAATTTCACAGAAATAGAACAAGCTAATAATAATGCAGCCCACATCCATTTGTGTTTAAAAAGCAAATACAAACTCCAAATTAAAAAGAACAACAGCACAGGTTCAAAATGAATGTTTCCAGTTAATTCAATTATGATAAACGGATTTAATGCATATAAAAAGATGTTGTGAATTGGTAATTGTAGTTTTTCTAAGATTTTTTTTCCAAAGTAAATAATTCCGATATCTGCTAAAATTAGTTGAAGTCTAAACACAATTACTGAACCTAAAATACTGTTGCCAGCAAAAAGTGATGCGATATAAAAACTCAATTGATTTAACGGCGGATAATTGGTAAAATGACTGCCGTTTAAAGTTCCCATTTCGGCATACAATTCTGTTGCTTGGTTTACTGGAAATTCGTGTTGATTGATAAAGTTTTCTGGTAAATATAAATACGGATTCAATCCTTCGAAAAGCATTCTTCCGTCCCAAATAAAACGGTAAAAATCTTGTGATAAATTTGGAATTGAAAACAAGAAAATCAACCGAAATAAAATGGATAAACTGGTTAACAACTTCGTGTTTTCTTTTCCTTTTTTTAGGATGTAAAATGATGTTGCAAATAGCGAAATATATAAAAACAACACCATTGAAAATTGAGTTCTTTCTACATAAAATGCAAATAAAAAATAAAGAATGATTGTAAGAATTACTGCAATTATAAATCCTGTATTTTTTCTGCTGAAAACCATTATGCTTTAGAAAAAATAGATTTAAAAAACACGTAGCCAAATCCTAAAAACAACATCAAATGAAAAGGAAACAAACCAAAATCTCCACCTTGATTTCCAACCACAAAAGCGCTGTACATTCCAAATGCAAAATACAAGGCTAAAAATCCTTCTAAAATTACATGAACCGATACTTTTTTAGAAATGTATTTGTTGTTTTTCCAGCTGTCTTTTAATGAATTAATATTGAATTTTGGCGTTCTAATAAAATCGCTTTTTTTACCAAAATGACCTTCTAAAACGGCTATTGAATTGTGTAAGGAAAATCCCATCGCAATAGAAAAAAAGGTAAAAAAAGTAACAAGATATTTTAAGAAATTTTTAAATCCACCACCATAAATATTCCGAAACATAAACCAATAACAAATTAAAAATATGAAAGAACTTATCACAAAGAAACTCATCATATAAAAGTAGTTTTTTAAATGTGCATATTCATTTTTAATATATAACATGGGTATACTTAAAACGGCTACAATTAAAACATTTAAAAACATAGTGCTATTTAGTAAATGTAAAATTCCGTGGATTTTTGTTTTAAAATGAACGTTTTTATTAGACAAAACTCGCTTTGCCATTTTTTGAAAATTTTCTGCGCCGCCTTTGTTCCATCTAAACTGTTGCGATCTTGCTGCGCTAATAATAACGGGTAATTCAGCAGGAGTTTCTACGTGTTCTAAATATTTAAATTTCCAATTTTTTAACTGCGCCCTATAACTTAAATCTAAATCTTCAGTTAATGTGTCGCCTTCCCAATTACCAGCATCATAAATACATTCTTTTCGCCAAACACCCGCAGTTCCGTTAAAATTTATGAAATGGTTTTTGCTATTTCGCCCAACTTGTTCTAACGTAAAGTGTGCATCCAATGCAAAAGCTTGAATTCTTGTAAGTGTAGAATAATTTCTGTTGATATGTCCCCAACGTGTTTGAACAACGCCAATTTCTGGGTTTTTGAAATACGGAATGGTTTCTAACAACCAATTTTCTTTGGGTAAAAAGTCAGCATCAAAAATGGCAATAAATTGCCCTTTTGCATTTTTTAAACCTTCTTTTAGCGCTCCAGCTTTAAAGCCTTTTCTGTTGGTTCTTTGGATGTGTTTAATGTCGATTCCAGATTTTTGAAGCTCTTTTATTTGCTTCGATGTAGAAATAACAGATTCATCTGTAGAATCATCCAACACCTGAATTTCTAATTTGTCTTTTGGGTACTTTAATTTTACAATATTCGTTAACAAACGTTCCATTACATACAACTCATTATACACAGGAAGTTGAATGGTTATAAACGGAATTTCATTCGGATTAGAAAAATTAAATCTTTCTGAAGTGTCTTTGTTTTTTTGCGCTTTTAAATAATTAAAAAGCAGGTTGAGTTGTGCAATGGCGTACATAAAAATGAGTACCAAAGCAATGGTATAAATCGCTATAATTATATACGCAACTACAATCATTTAAAACTATATTTAAAAATCCAACCTAATATTTTAACTCCTGCCATCACACTTCCTTTTACAGTTCCAGAAACTTTAGAAACGCCAATTCTATTTCTGTATTTCATCGGAATTTCTACATACGTTAGTTTTTGTTTCAATGCTTTTAATTGCATTTCTACGGTCCAGCCGTAGGTTTTGTCCTCCATGTTTAAAGCTATTAATTTGTCGTATTTAATGGCTCTAAATGGACCTAAATCGGTAAATTTTGCACCAAAAAAAAGGCTCATTAAAAAAGTTGCTAACCAATTACCGAATACTTGTTGCGGCGTCATAGAATCTGTTTCTCGGAATCGTTTTACTCTTGCGCCAATTACAAAATCGATGTTATCATTGATAATTGGAGCAACAATTTCTGTTAATTGTTCTGGGTAATCAGAATAATCGCCATCTAAAAAAACAATAATTGCTGGTTTTACTTTTTGATTTGCGATATAATCCATTCCTTTTAAACAGGCAAAACCATAACCTTTTCTAGATTCTTTTAAAACTGTTGCTCCAGCATTTTTAGCATTTTCTTCAGTATTATCAGTAGAATTGTTGCTAATCACAATAATTTCATCCACGATTGATGGAATATCATGAATGACATTTGCAATAGAATCTTGCTCGTTATAAGCAGGGATGATTACTTTTATAATTGACATTAAAAATTTTTAAGTTTCGGCAAAAATACGATTGTTTCTTTGTTATTTGTCGTTAATCAACTTCATTAAATCAACATCATTTCCTAATAAAATTTCTGTCGGATTGATGCGTCCATCTTCTGGTCCGTTTTCTAATTTTAAAACACCACGCGGACAAACAGCAGAGCAAATTCCGCAACCCACACAACTAGAACGCACAATATTTTCTCCTTTCTGCGCGTAGGCTCTCACGTCAATTCCTTGTTCACAATACGTAGAACAATTTCCGCAAGAAATACATTGTCCGCCATTTGTGGTAATTCTAAAGCGCGATTTAAAACGTTGTACAAATCCTAAATAAGCAGCTAACGGACAACCAAAACGACACCAAACTCGGTTTCCAAAAATGGGATAAAATCCGGTTCCGATTACGCCAGCAAACCAAGCGCCAATCAAGAAGCTATAGGTGTCTTTTATCCATTGCGAATTGATTCCTAAAAAGGATTGTGATCCTGTAAAATAACAATACAATGTTACAGCGGTCATCACCAAAGAAAAGATTAACACCGAATGAATCAACCAGCGTTCTAATTTCCAAGATTTTAAGGTTTTGCTAGAATGTTGTCTGTACGGATCGCCCAATGTCTCTGCCAATCCGCCACAACCACAAACCCAAGAACAGTACCAGCGTTTCCCAAAGAAATAGACCATTACAGGAACGATCACTAAGGTTAACACAATTCCCCAAACTAAAATAAACAATCCGATGGAGCCGCTACTTTTTAAAGTTTCTAAATTCCATTCAAAGAAGAAATCATAATCTAACGGAAAAGCACTTTTAAAATCATATCCAGGCATGTTTAAGCTGGTCATAATTTCTGGAATTAAAAAAGCAAAGACAATTTGAAAAAATAAGACAGAAGTTGTTCTAATAATTTGATATTTATTGTGTCTGTATTTGATGTACATCCTTGTTGCCATCACCAACATAATTACACAATATAAAAAGCCGTATACAAACCATTGAGACGCTAAACCACCATTTAAAAATTTACTTAATGGATCAAAAATAAACGTCCAGTTTACAATATAATCTGGTACAAAATATAAGACCAAATAAAAAGAAACTAGATAGACAAGCACCAACCAAGCAATCCAACCACGATTTGTGCTCGATTCTAAATAAATCCCGTTGTTTTTAATTCCCGCTTTTCCCAATAAAATAACGTTTGGTAAAATAAAAAGAA
Source organism: Polaribacter huanghezhanensis (assembly GCF_030444335.1). Taxonomy (NCBI): domain Bacteria; kingdom Pseudomonadati; phylum Bacteroidota; class Flavobacteriia; order Flavobacteriales; family Flavobacteriaceae; genus Polaribacter; species Polaribacter huanghezhanensis. Next base: position 1,218,193 of record NZ_CP128595.1, read on the forward strand.
GTGCGCCAAAAATGGCCAAACCAAAAGTAAGCCACCAAAATAAAACAGCATTTTCTTTTACAAAACCATTGCCAGCAATTTTGGCCATTTCAAAACTTAGTGAATGTGGTTTACCATAAATTTTATATTGATATTGTACTCCTTTTTTATCCCAATTTTTTTCTGAATCGTATTTTGTAATTAATGCATCATAATGATCATTTGAAACTTTAAAAGCGTTTCTAACACGACTAGAAAATTCGAAAATTGATAAATCTTTAGAAGTTACAACTGCTTTTTGTAGCTCGTCTTTTATCAGTTCATTTTTGTAGTTTTTCTCTTTGATGAAAGTATCAAATTCATCAGAAGTTAAAGAAAACGAACCTGTAAAAATAGTTCCCGTAAAAACGGTTAAACCAATTAAGAAAAGGATTAGACCTGTTTGTTTTATTGCTTTCATACTTATTAAGAGCTAAAAATTCTTTTCCAACTTTTCTTTTTCAGTTGGATGTTTGTATTGTTTTCTAGATTGAATTTTGCTACAATTTCTGCTTCATGTAATTTGTAAAACTCAGGGTCAAAATTAGCATCTGATAAATGTTCTAAGACATGATGTATAGAACGTTTTTCATTGAGGATTTTATCAAAAAACTCATGCCGCATTCTAATTCCGAAGGTGTTAATTCCGATAAATTCTTGGGTGTTTTTATCATAATTGATATGAATACATTTTTTACCACTTTTATGTTCCCAATAAAAACGAGCTTCATTTTCTTTTGGTTCTGCCCAAACCCAACCATAGGTTTGATATTCGATATCAAAAAATTTTGCGGAGTTAAACCAATGTCCAGGTTTGTATTCAATTTTATTTCCGCAAATTGTTTGCGCTAGCGTTTCTCCCATCATTCTTCCTGTGTACCAAACGGCTTCAATAGGTCTTCTTTGTCCGATTGCTTCGTGTTGTTCTGCACAATCACCAATGGCATAAATATTTTCAATATTGGTTTCTAAAAAACGATTCACTTTTACACCACGCCCGATTTCGATGTTTGAGTTTTTTAAAAAATCCACATTTGGAGAGACTCCAGCAGTTAATCCAACCACATTACATGCAATTTCTTCATTGGTTTCAGCAATAATGACCGATTTTACATTTCCGTTTTCATCAGCAATAATTTCTTTTAAATTGACTCCCAATCGCAAATCGATATGATTGTCTGTAATTTCTTTATTGATGATTTCAGATTCTTCTTTTGGCAATACATTTCCCCAAAAACTTGGTTCTCTTACTAAAAAAGTAACCGGAATATTTCTGCTATGTAACATTTCTACCAATTCAATTCCGATTAAACCACCACCAACAATTACAGCACGTTTACACACTTTGTTATCGGGCGCATATGTTTCTAAAGATTCTAAATCTTGTTTGTGATACATTCCCATAACGCCCTTTAAATCTTGACCAGGCCAACCAAATTTATTGGGTTTAGAACCCGTAGCGATGATGAGTTTGTCGTAAGTTAATTTTTCGCCATTAGAAAATTCAAGTTCATTTACATCAGAATTTACTTTTGATACAAACCCTTTTTTAAGGTTGATGCGGTTTTTTTTCCAAAACCAAGATTCATATGGTTGTGTGTGCTCAAATTTTAGGTGTCCCATATACACATACATCAGAGCAGTTCTAGAAAAGAAATACTCAGTTTCTGCAGAAATGATTGTGATTTCTTTGTCAGAGTTTTTTCTGATATGCCTGGCGGCTGTAACACCAGAGATTCCGTTTCCTATAATAACAATGTGCTCCATAAATTTCTTTGTTGGCTATTCTGTCGAGTTGTAAGTTACAAACTTAATATAAGATTCTAATTTATAATCAATTCAGATAAGTAAACTATTTTTAATTTCCGTTTGCTATTTATTTTATCAAAAAAACATACTTTAGAAGAATGAAAAGCACAAATTTTATTTTTCTGTTGATATTGCTGTTTTCTTGTACGAAACCTCATCAACCAGAGAAAATAAACGGAATTAGTTTTGTTGCTTCTAATGCTGCAATTGATACAAGCCACGTTGACCCAATTGTGGCAGTTAACGCAAATTATGTTGCTTTAATGCCTTTTGGTTTTTTTAGAGATTTAAAAAATCCAAAAATTATATACAATTCAAAAAGACAATGGTTTGGTGAAACCAGAAAAGGATTAGAACATTACGCAAAAGAGTTTAAAAAACGAAATGTAAAAATTATGTTGAAGCCTCAATTGTGGGCTTCAAGAGGTTTGTATACGGGTTTAATTAAAATGGAATCGGAAGAAAATTGGAAAATTTTAGAAGATTCGTATGAAGTTTTTATTTTAGAATTTGCTGATATCGCTCAGAAAATGAATGTAGATATTTTATGTATCGGAACCGAATTAGAAAAATTTGTAATCAAAAGACCATTATTTTGGAAGCAGTTAATTGCGAAAATTAAAAAGATTTATACTGGGAAATTAACCTATGCAGCAAATTGGGATGAGTTTAAAAGAGTTCCATTTTGGAACGATTTAGATTATATTGGAATTGATGCATATTTTTCTTTAAGTGATAAAAAAACACCAACAATTTTAGATTTTGAAAAAGGATGGAAACCACATAAAGCATCCATCAAAAAAATGCAACAAAAATTTAATAAACCAATTTTATTTACAGAATTTGGTTATAGAAGTGTCAATTTTAACGGGAAAAAACCATGGGAGTCAAATAGAGTAGAAGGAAGTGTTAATTTAGAAGCGCAAAAAAATGCAACGCAAGCAATCTACAATCAGTTTTGGAAAGAAAATTGGTTTGCTGGCGGATTTTTATGGAAATGGTATCACAATCATGAAAATGTTGGCGGAGAGAATAACAACCGATTTACACCACAAAATAAACCCACCGAAGCTTTAATTAAGAAATTATATAAAATAAATTAAAAACATGATAAATGTTATAATTTGCCTTGAGTCAATAACTTAAATTTGTTTTTATCCAAAATTTATATATCATGAAAAAAATTATTGTACCTATAGATTTTTCTGACCACTCAGAATATGCGTTAAAAGCAGCAGCCCTATTAGCAAAAAGACATCAAATTGAAATTGTAGTATTACACATGCTCGATATTAGCATTGCATCTTTGAGTGAAAGCGCAAGCGATTTACAAGCTCAATCTATTTTTTATTTAAAATTAGCAGAAAAAAGGTTTAGCTCTTTTTTAAAAAAGGACTATTTAAAAGAGGTTAAAGTTACTCCAATTATCAAACATTATTTATCCTTTAGAGAAATAAATGACATTGCTGAAGAAGTAAGTGCCGATTTAATAATCATGAGTTCTCATGGAGCAAGCGGAATAAAAGAACTTTTTGTAGGCTCAAACACAGAGAAAGTTGTCAGATTTTCAAGCATTCCTGTTTTAATTTTAAAAGAAGAGCTATTCGATTTAAATTTTGAAGATGTAGTATATGCATGTGATTTTTCTGAAAAATCAATTCCTGCTTATAAAAAAACAGTAAAATTAATGCATTTTTTTGGAGCAGAATTGCATTTGTTATATGTCAATTTACCAAACGATTCGTTTAAAACTTCTGCAGAAATGAAAGAAATGGCAGCTAATTTTTTAACAAAAGCAGATCAAGATAGTAGTAAACTTAAAGAAGTTACTTTTGAGTGTGAACTTACTATTGAAAAAGGAATTTTAAAATTTTCTCATAGAATTGGAGCAGATTTAATTGCCATTAGTACACACGGAAGAAAAGGGTTGTCTCATATCTTTGAAGGAAGCGTTGCCGAAGATTTAGGTAACCATTCAATGTTACCGGTAATTACAATTAAAATATAAACGATAAAAATAATTGTTTTTTTAGCAACATCCACCGCCATCATAACGTAAAGTAGAAGGAGAGAAAAAGAGGTCGTCTCTTCCTAAATTTTGTAATGCTTTTGCAGTTTTATTACAAATTGCTGTTTTTCTTGTAAAAATACAAGGTTCGACTTATGGGATTGAGCAGTATTTTTAAGTAAGTATTTTATTTAGAAAAATACTTTGAATTATTAGGGTTGTTTATTTCAAACTTAATGTATATTGAATCTCCTTTGTGTTTTTGACCAGTAAGTTTATTTGCCCAAAACCAGGTTTCATAAATTTTTCCTTTGTATATAATTCTATAATCAACTTTTTGGTAATAACCAGCCCTCCCTCTTTGTTTGAATTCTGTATTTGTAATTATTCCTTTTTTTACACCCGTTTTTCTTCCAAAAAAACGAGCTTCATCATTCCAAAATAAAGAAATAATATAAAATAAAAGTGCAGAAACTAATAGTGCTATACCAGTTTTTAGAAAGTTTATTTTCCGTTCTCTTTTTCTAGTGAGGTTATATTTCTCTTTTCAATTTGTATAGTAAAATAGCTATTTCACTATAAAAATAATGAAATAAACGCTTTAAAAGTTCTTTTATAAAAGATTTCTCGACTCCGCTCGAAATGACAATTAACTAACAACACCCACCACCATCATAATGGAAGGTAGAAGGAGAAAAGAAAATATCATCTCTTCCTAAATTTTGTAATGCTTTTGCAGTTTTATCACAAATTGCCAATGGCTGATTTTTCAATAACGTATGTCCTAACCCATCATCAAAATAGGCTGAATTACCATAATAAATGGCTGCTTTTCCTGTAAAAACACAAGGGCCATCTTCTGGCATTGGATCTTTAATTGCGGCAATTTCAATCGATTCTATATAAATCAATTCATCTGTTGGATAATTTTTAGGATCTAAAATTCTGTAAGGTTTTCTCGCTCTAATTTCTATCGTTCCAAAACCAGCATCTGTCAATGCTTTTACATAATCAGCAATCGATAAACTGCCAGACAAACACAAGGCACGCAAGCGATCATCGTTGCGTAATTCATCATTCATTGGTTGTTCGCATGTAGGATCGCTCATTACCAAACGCCCATGAGGTTTTAAAACTCGGTGCATTTCTTCAATGGCCTTCTTTAAGTCATCGGACTTAAAAATATTGAACAAACAGTTTTGAGCAGCAACATCAATCGAATTATCTTCCACAGGTAAATTCATGGCATCGCCTTTCCGTAAATCCACAAAATCAGATTTGAACCAATTGTTTTGCGCTTCTGCAATTTTAAAATTCTTACGAGAAGCTTCTAGCATTTCACCCACAACATCCAACCCAATTACGCCGCCTTTATTTCTATTGAAATACGCGAATTGCAACAATTCCATTCCGCCACCAACTCCAACATATAACATTTTCGGATTGTTCGTTAAATCTCTTGCATGCACTGTAGAACCACAACCGTAATTCATTTCTTGCATAATTCTAGGAATCTTCAATCCGGGCAATTCCCAAATAGGATTTGTTGTGCAGCATAAACCAATATCTGGCGTTAAAGCTGCTTCTTTATATACGTTATGTGTGGTTTCTAGGTAACTCATTTTCTTTGGATTTATCGATTTTTGGATGTTTAGATTTTTAGACTCTAATAATCCAGAAATCTACTAGTCTATTTATCTAATAATTTAATTAATTCTTTAAATAATACAATCATTTTTGGCTCTGCTTTTCCAGCAATTGCAATGATTTCAGCAATATCAACAGGATGTAAATTTTTCGGATCACATTCGTCTGTCAACACAGAAATAGCAGCACAAGGCAACTCTAATTGTTTTGCAACAATCACTTCAGGAACGGTACTCATTCCTACAGCATCCGTTTCTAAAATTTGTAACATTCTGTATTCTGCTCTAGTTTCTAATTGCGGTCCAACTACGCTGGTATAAACACCAGCTTTTAAATCTATGTCGTTTGCTTTGGCAATTTCTTGCAGTTGAGTATTTATTTTTTTAGAATAGGGTTCTAACATATCCGCAAAAATATTCCCAAAATCATTGGCGCCTTTAAAAGCTAACGGGGAACTTCCTTGCAAATTGATATGATCTTCAATCAGCATGATATCTCCTTTTTTATAATTTAAATTGATGGCACCTGCGGCATTTGAAATCAATACATTTTTGATTCCCAAACCGTGCATAGTTCTAATTCCGTAGGTTACTTCCCATAAATTATAGCCTTCATAGACATGAAAACGACCAACCATTACAATTACTTTTTTACCAGATAGGTTTCCGTAAATTAGTTTCCCTGAATGGAACTCAACCGTAGCTTGCGGAAAATTAGGAATATCGGCATAAGCAATTTCTTTTTCAATGTCGATTTCATCAACCAATTTCCCTAAACCTGTTCCGAGTACAATTCCAACTTCTGGAGCTGTAATTCCAACAGATTTTAAAAATGCTATTGTTTCTTTAAGTTGTTTTTTTTTCATATTCATGCTGAATTAGTTTCAGTATCTTTTTATTTTAAAGTTGTATCTTTTTTTCAATAATTTCTTTAACCTTCGGATTGTTTTTATAGAAATGGGAATCGATTAAATCTTCAAAAGTATCGATGTCGTTTAGTGTTTTTATCAACCCAACTGATTGTTGTTGCTCTTTTAATTGGGCTAAAGTTATTGTTAATAATTCAGATTGACTCCAAGGTTTGTCTTTAAAAATGGATGGATTCATTTTTGACATCCCAATTAAATAATAACCACCATCTTCAGCGGGACCAAAAACAACATCATTTTTTGCCAAACTCTCAAAACCTGAATCAATAATTTCTTTTGAAATATCAGGTAAATCAGAGCCAATTAAAAGGATGTTTTCATAGCCTTCTTCAAATCCATTTTGAAATGCATTTTGCATTTTAATTCCTAAATCTTCACCTTCTTGTACAAATTTTTTGCCACCTTTCCATTTTGATGAAATAATTGCATCAGAAAAATAAATGTGTCTGTCGGCTTTAATATTAGAAGTTGCTTTTTCGGTGATACCTGCCAATTCTGAATAAATTTTAAACGCACCAATAGCACCAATCCTTTTAGCCAAGCGGGTTTTTACTTTGCCTAAAATAATATTCTTAACAAATATGATTAGCAAGTCTTTGTCTTTTCTCTTGGCTCTTTTCTCTTGGCTCTTTTTATCACTCATATATTTCAACTTTTTATTTTTTAGCTGCTGAGAACTGTTAACTGAACACTGAATTACGCAACAACTCCTTGACAGCTACTTCCTGCGCCAGCTGTGCAGCCGTAGCAATGTTGATTGATAATAATATTTCTATTTTGCAGCAATTCTTCGTTGTAGTCAGCAATATGTTTTACGCTAGAATTTACTTTTAAATTTAACATTTGATTGAAGTCACAATCGTATAAAAACCCGTCCCAACTAACAGAAATTGTGTTGGTGCACATTACGTTTTCTACTGCTGCAGGATTGTAAGCTTCAACCAAAGAAATCATATACTCTTCATAGTTGTCAGAAGCAATTAGATAATCTAAAAATCGGCTGATGGGTAAATTGGTAATGGCAAATAAGCTGTGAAAATCAATATTAAAATCGTCTTTCAATGCTTTTTTAAAATCGTTTTCTAATGCTTGTTGATCTCCTGGTAAAAATGCGCCTGATGGATTGTACACCAAATCTAATTTTAAGTCAGAATCTTCAATTCCATAACCAACTTCATTTAGCATTTGTAATACTTTGATTGATTTATCGAAAACGCCATTTCCACGTTGTTTATCCGTTTTTCCACGTGTCCAGTGCGGCATCGAAGAAACCACATGAATATTGTGTTTTTTAAAAAAGGCGGGTAAATCGTGGTATTTTTTATTTGCTAAAATGATGGTTAAATTAGATCGAACAATAAAGTCTTTGATTCCAGCTTTAGCAGCTTCTTCAACAAACCATCTAAAACTTGGATTCATTTCTGGAGCACCACCCGTTAAATCTAAGGTATGTGCTTTGGTTTTTTTTATGACATCCAAACATTGCTTCATGGTTTCAATTGTCATGATTTCTTTTCTGTCTGGACCCGCATCAACATGGCAATGCGAACACACCTGATTGCACATATAACCCAAATTGATTTGCAGAATTTCTAATTTCTTTGGACGCAATGGAAACTGATTTGTTTCCGTTATTTTATTAGTAAACGTAGGCAATTCACCATCAGCAAAAATTCCGTTTGATAGAATTTCTAATTGACGTTGGGTGTTTGCTAAATCGTTATTTCTTGCTAAAAGGGATTTTTTCATGTATGCTGATTCAGTATCTTTTTGTCTCCTCAAGCGCAGTCGAGAGGTTATAATTTTTATCCGTCTAGTTTATTCACTTTATTCATCATTTGAACTCCATGAACCAACGTTGCCCCACTTTTAATAGCGGCACCAACATGTATAGCTTCCATCATTTCTTCTTTGGTAATTCCGCGTTGCAATCCATCTTTTGTATAGGCATCAATACAATACGGGCATTGTTCTGTGTGTGCTACAGCTAATGCAATCAATGATTTTTCTCTAGCTGTTAACGCCCCTTCTTCAAACACTTTTCCGTAGTAGTCAAAGAATTTGTTTCCTAGTTCTTCGCTCCATTCTGTAATTTTTCCAAACTTTCTTAAATCTGCTGGATCGTAATATGTTTTTGCCATGTTTTTTGTGTTATTCTTAAAAAATAAAGATACTACTTCCCGTTCAGATTCCAATCATATTCTAAGAAACGAATCTTTGCTTTTTTGTTGATTTTAATTGTAGAATACTTGTTTAAATAATCAATTAAAGAACCATTCTTTGTGAAATCGTCTTTATACCAATCAAATATTTTTGAAAGCTGAATTTTCTTTTGAGTGATTTTATTTCGATTAGAATCATTAATAAAAATTTTCATTAAATCTTCTAGTTTTTCGTCAATATTGTCTTCAGTAAAGGCAAAACCCCCTAATTGCGGACAAGATACAGAAGCACAATTTACACCAACATGAATTCTAGGATCGTTAAAATTCTTTCTTAAAATTTTATGTTCAATATGATTTAACGTATACATTTCTCCACCAACATTTGCAAATGGAATATTCCAAGCATCTTTTCCTTTTTCTTTAATATTGGTGATGCTTTTTAAAGGATATTTATCAAGGATTGTTTTTAAAGTGTAGGCGTTATAGGCATTAATCCAAAATGCTTTTGATTTGTTTTTTGACCAATTTTTTTGAGGAGCTGTATTTTCTAAATAACGAATGTATTCAGTTAATTTTGATTCGTCAATTTTTAACATTTTGTAATTTACATTTTCCTTACCATCCACATGTGTATTTAATAAAGCATTGTAAGTTGCTGTTTGTGAATTGATTGAGTCAGTTAGAAAAAGAGAAAAAAGAATGGTAAGAAATGATTTCATCTAAAATGTTTTTATGCTAAATTTTAGACGAACTAATTTAGCGTTGTTTACACAGAAAGAGATAAAAAATTAATCCATTATTTCTTCTCTAGGTTTCAAATTGAATTTTTTTCTAAACCAAAAGACAAAAACATATAAAAAAGGTGTGTCTAAAATGGCGATAATCATTTTAAAAACGACACCACCAACTAATAAACCTAAAAATTTATCCCAAGAAATAATGTAAAAAGAACAAAGTAAAATTAATACGGTTAACGTGTCTATAAATTGAGAAGTAAATGTTGAAAAATTGTTTCGTAACCAAAGATGTTTTCCTTTGGTAAGTTTTTTCCAAAAATGATAGACTCTAATGTCTATAAATTGTGCAAATAAATAGGCCATCATAGAAGCGAATACAGCCAACGGAGCAGCGCCAAATACATTTAAAAATGTTTTATCTGTAACTTGAGACCAAGAAGTAGCAGGAACATGTTTTGAAACAAAAATGATTAACAATGAAAAAAACGAAGCAAAAATTCCAGCAATTACTACTTGATTAGCTTTTTTCTTACCATATACTTCAGATAAAATATCAGTAATTAAAAAAGTAATTGGATAGGGTAATAAGCCAACAGAAATCTCAAATAATTTTACGTCAAAAAGAGTAATATCAAAAGGATACCAATAAAAAAACTTTTGAAAAATAAGATTAGAAGTTACTAATGATGCAATAAATAAAGCGGCTAAAATTAAATAAATTAATTGTGAAGTAGATTTTTGGTTAGCTGTCATTTAACGAAAGTAAGAATTTAGTTTGATTTTAAAAATTTGTATGTTTGCAACATTAAATAAAGAATAAAAAAGAAGAACATGAAGGCATATATTTTTCCAGGTCAAGGAGCTCAATTTTCAGGAATGGGATTGGATTTATACGAAAAATCAACCATAGCGCAAGAGTTATTTGAACAAGCCAATAAAATTTTAGGTTTTGCAATCACAGATATTATGTTTGAAGGAACAGCAGAGCAGTTAAAAGAAACAAAAGTTACTCAACCTGCTATTTTTTTACATTCAGTAATTTTAGCTAAAGTGTTGGGAGATTCTTTTCAGCCAGAAATGGTAGCAGGACATTCTTTAGGTGAAATTTCCGCTTTAGTTGCAAATGGTGTTTTGTCTTTTGAAGATGGTCTAACATTGGTTTCAAAACGTGCTTTAGCAATGCAAAAAGCGTGCGAAATTCAGAAATCTACAATGGCTGCCATAATTGGTTTAGAAGATGGTTTAGTTGAAGAAGTTTGTGAATCAATTGATGGAGTGGTAGTAGCAGCAAATTACAATTGCCCTGGGCAATTAGTGATTTCTGGCGAAATTAAAGCTGTTGAAAAAGCCTGTGAATTATTAAAAGAAAAAGGTGCGAAAATGGCTGTAATGTTGCCAGTTGGTGGTGCATTTCATTCACCAATGATGGAGCCCGCAAGAGAAGAATTAGCAGCGGCAATTGAAGCTACAACTTTTAGCAATCCAACGTGTCCGGTATATCAAAATGTTACTGCAAGTGCAGTTACAGATCCAGATGAAATTAAGAAAAATTTAATGTCGCAATTAACGGCGCCAGTTCGTTGGACACAATCTGTGCAACAAATGATTGCAGATGGTGGAACAGAATTTATAGAAGTTGGCCCAGGAAAAGTATTGCAAGGGTTGATGCGTAAAATTGATAGAAGTGTTGCCGCAAGTGGAGCTTCTTTTGAATAAAGAATAAAAAGTAATTGGAATAAAAATCCCATTCAATTTGAGTGGGATTTTTCTTGTTTATTTAGAAAGAACGCAATCTTCGCAGTCTTTAATTTCGCCATAGTATGTTTCTCTATATTTGTGAAGAGTTTCTAAAGGAATAATGTTTAAAAACATTTTTTTAATGTAAGTAACCCTTGTGTGTAATCGTCCCATCTGTGGAGTAAATCTTTTTTCTAAACGGGTTTTTCTTTTAATTTGAATCAGTCTCATGTTGTCTTTTATCATTAAATTAATATGATACAAAGATATGGAGATGATGAGGTCTTGTCAATTTTTAAATGTTAAAACATTAATTTTCAACTGATTAATATTGTATTGAAAATGATAAGGCGTAATTTTTAAAGATATGTTAAGGATATCTGCTTTTATTGAACTATTTGTAATCTTAAAAAGTTAAATTTGAGCAAAAATGACTTAAAAAAGCTAAAAATAATTCAAAAATGAGGTAAAAAAGGTTAAAAGCAGCTAAAAATGGCATTTTTTAATTAAAACCATTTTTTTCTTTTAAAATAATATAACATTCCGATTGCAATAACCACCATACTTCCTAACATAATAAAGTAGCTGTATTTGTAACGTAATTCAGGGATCACATCAAAATTAGTTCCGTAGATACCAGCAATAAAAGTAAGTGGAATGAACACTACTGAAAATACGGTTAAAAACTTCATAATGTCGTTTAGCTTTGTGCTAACTGTTGTGTGATAAATATTTAGTTGATCGGATAAAATTTCTCTATAACTATCAGAAATTTCTACTGCATGATTAATGTTGTTTTGTAATTCTTTAAAGTGAATGAAGTTTTTATGATTGATAAATTCAGAATCTATTTTTGTTAAATTGACAAGCATTTCTCTTGCAGGTAAAATATTTTTTCTTAAATAGTTTAATTCTTTTTTATGCTTGTTTATAGCGTCAATAATAGATTTTTCTGGGCTTTGAATTAATTGTTCTTCTAAGTTTTCAATTTTATCTCCAAGAACGCTTAAAATATAAATGTAATTATCAATTACAACATCTAAAAGTGCAAAAAGTAAATAATCTGATCCAGAATTAATAATTCTTTTTTTCTGCTTACGAATGCGAATTCTTACTGGCTCAAAAACGTCTCCTTTTTTCTCTTGGAAAGAAATTAATACAGATTTAGTAATAATCAAACTCAGGTTTTCAAAAGAAATTTCATGAGAGTTTTCATTTACTTGTAACATTTTTATGGATGTAAACAAACAATTGTCATATTCCTGCACTTTAGGCCTAGAATTCGTATTCATTACTTCTGCAATAATGAAATCATCAAATTGAAAACCTTCTGCAATTTGTTTCATTATATGAGTTTCATCAATTCCGTCTACATTAAACCAAGTAGTAGATTTTTTATCTTGATACGCTAAAGCCTCTTCTACAGAATTAATCGGAATTTCTTCTAAATTGTTTTTATCATAATCGATAATTCTTAGAACGGTGTTTTCTGTTTTTTTTTCACCAATAAAAATAAAATCATCTGGTGATGCGCCAATTTCATTTTGATGTTTTTTAATAAACCTAGCCATAGAAAAATCAATTTAGTGCCAATTAGGACGTTTAATCAGTGAAAGATATATTTTTTTATTTAAAACAACAACTAAGACTGTTGTTTTAACTGCCACTTCCAAGCGGATTCTAGTGCCTCGTCGAGTGTTTTTTCTGTTTTCCAGTTCAATTCTTTGTTGGCAATTGTGGTGTCTGCAAAAGCAGCAGTAATATCGCCTTCACGTCTTCCAACAATTTTATAATTAAGCGATTTTCCAGAAATTTTTTCGAAAGATTTTATGACTTCTAAAACCGAACTTCCTTTTCCTGTTCCCACATTAAAAAATTCGAAATTTGCTTTATTTTTTTTGTTGATCAATCGCTGCAACGCTGCAATATGTGCTTTTGCTAAATCTACCACATGAATATAATCACGAACGGCTGTGCCATCAATAGTATCATAATCATCACCAAAAACAGACAATTCTTTTCTGATACCTGTTGCGGTTTGTGTAATAAACGGAATTAAATTTTGTGGAACACCTAAGGGCAATTCGCCAATTTTTATGCTTTCGTGTCCGCCAATCGGATTGAAATATCGCAAAGCAATAGCATTTAAATTGTAAGCTTTACAGCTTTCTTTGATGATTTCTTCTCCAATTTGTTTGGTGTTTCCGTACGGAGATTCTGCTGGTTTTGTAGGTGCATTTTCTGTAATTGGCAACTCATCAGCTTGGCCATAAACGGTACAAGAAGAACTAAAAATAAAATTATCTAGCTTTCTATTTTTCATTTCTTGTAATAAATACACTAAAGAACCAATATTATTTTCGTAATAATCTAATGGTTTATGAACACTTTCTCCAACTGCTTTAAATGCTGCAAAATGAATAATTCCGTCAATTTTATTGTTTTCAAAAAAAGAAATTACGTCATTTTTAATACGTAAATCGAGTTGATGAAACTCGGGTTTTATTCCTGTAATATCAGTAATGTTGTCTAGAACATTTATAGATGTATTTGATAAATCATCAATAATTACAACATTGAATCCAGCATTTTGTAATTCTACAACGGTGTGAGAACCTATAAAACCTAAACCGCCAGTTATTAATATTTTTTTCATAAAAATGTTTTTAATCTCTCGACTCCCCTCGAGGAGACAAACATAAATCATGTCAAGTCGAGCGGAGTCGAGACCTAAATATTATCTAACAAAATCTAAAATAATCTGAGTTATAAACTCTAATTGATCTTGTTCTAATTCGGTATGCATTGGTAATGAAATAACTGTTTGTATCAATTGATTTGTAACAGGAAAATCACTTTCATTATAACGTTCATCCGCATACGCTTTTTGTGCGTGTAATGAAACAGGATAATAAATTGCATTTGGAATGTTATTTTCTAATAAATGTTTGTGTAATTCGTCACGTTTTCCGTTGGTAATTTGCAATGTATATTGATGAAAAACATGTGTTGTAAAATCGCTAATTGTTGGAGTGATAATATTTTTATTGTTTGCAAAAGCATTCGAATAAAAGGTTGCAGCTTTTCTGCGAGCATTACAATAAGAATCTAACAAAGGTAATTTTGTTTTTAAAACGCCGGCTTGAATAGAATCTAAACGAGAATTTACACCAACAACATCATGATAATAACGCGTGTACATTCCGTGATTTACAATTCCACGTAAAGTATGAGCCAATTCATCATCATTGGTGAAAATTGCGCCGCCATCACCATAACAACCTAAGTTTTTTGAAGGGAAAAATGATGTCGTTCCAACGTTTCCAATAGTTCCGGCTTTCTTTTTTGTTCCGTTTGCAAACGTATAATCTGCACCAATTGCTTGTGCATTGTCTTCAATAACAAGCAAATTATGCTCTTTTGCAACTTCTAATATAGCTTCCATATTGGCACATTGACCAAATAAATGAACAGGAACAATGGCTTTTGTTTTTGGTGTGATGGCTTTTTTCAAAGCATCAATATTTATATTATAAGTATTCGCTTCAACATCAACCAAAACAGGCGTTAACTTTAACAATGCAATCACTTCTACAGTTGCCGCAAACGTGAAATCTGCGGTAATCACTTCATCTCCTTGTTCTAAACCTAACCCCATCATTGCAATTTGCAAAGCGTCAGTTCCGTTTGCACATGGAATTACATGTTTTACGTCTAAATATTTTTCTAAATCTGCTTGAAATTCATGGACTAAAGGACCATTAATATAAGTTGAAGAATCTAATACTTCTTGTATTGAAGCATCAACTGTATCTTTAATTTTAGCATATTGACTTTGTAAGTCAACCATTTGAATTTTTTCCATCTAATTTGTTTTACATCGAGTAACAAAAGTACAAAATTCTACTTGTTTAAAGGAGTTTCTTTTTTGATTGATTTTTCTATTATCTTTGAGAAAATTCTAATTCAATTTCATGAAAATTTTCAAAAAATTCTTAAAAGTAGTTGCCGTATTCATCGTTTTAATTTTTGTTGGATTTTGGTTGTTTTCCAGAACGTTATATCCAACCTATAATGGAGAATTAGAGTTGGCAAATATTTCTGATGAAGTTACTGTCTATTATGATGAAGTTGGCGTGCCGCACATCAATGCGCAAAATCAAAAAGATGCATATACTGCTTTGGGTTATGTACACGCGCAAGATAGATTGTGGCAAATGGAATTAATTAGAAGAATTGCCGCAGGAAGATTGGCAGAAATTTTCGGAAAAGAATTGATAAAAACAGACAAGTTTTTCTCTGGATTAGGAATTGAAGAAGCATCTGCAAAAACGATAAAAAACTTAGATAAAAATTCTGAAGCCTACAAATTAACGATGGCGTATTTAGACGGAATCAATCAATTTATGGAAAATGGACCAACGCCTATTGAGTTTTATTTAGTTGGAGTTGATAAAGAAAAATACACCATAAAAGATGTGTATAATGTGTTTGGTTATATGGCTTTTAGTTTTGCTGCTGCTTACAAAACAGATCCAATGTTAACTGAAGTAAAAGAAAAATTAGGTGCAGCGTATTTTAACGAAATCAGTTTGTCTAATGTTAAAAATACGGTGTTAATTCACAATGAGAAAAATCCTATTTTAACGGCAAGTGTTGCTGCTGCAATGCAAGAGTTAAATAAAAATTTACCCTTATCGCCATTTATTGGAAGTAATTCTTGGGTTTTAGGTCCAGAAAAAACAAAGTATGGACGTGTAATTTTTGCAAACGATCCACATATTGGATATTCACAACCATCCGTTTGGTATCAATCTCATATAAAAACTCCAGATTACGAAATGTATGGATTTAATTTAGCGCTTTCTCCATTTTCATTAATTGGTCATAATAGAGAATATGCATACGGAATGACGATGTTTGAGAATGATGATGTCGATTTTTATTTTGAAAAAAACAACCCAGATAATCCGAATGAATATCTAACAGACAACGGTTGTAAAACCTATGATGTTATAGAAAAAAGAATCAAAGTAAAAGACCAAAAAGATGCTGTGTATCAAATAAAAGTAAGTCAGCATGGCCCAATTGTAAATGATTTAATGGAGCAAATTGACGATAAAAGACCAATAGCAATGCAATGGATTTACACCAAATTAAACAATGAATTGTTAGAAGTTGGTTACGATATTTCGCATTCAAATTCCTTAGCAGAATTTAAAAAAGGTGCTGCACGTTTGCACGCTCCGGGATTAAATATGATGTACGGTGATGCTAAAAATAATATTGCATGGTTTGCTTCCGGAAAACTGTATAAATACCGAGAGGGAATCAATACAAAAACCGTTTTAGACGGTGCTTCTGGAAAAGATGAAATCTTAGAGTATTATGATTTTGAGGAAAATCCGCAAGCAATAAACCCGAGTTGGAATTATGTGTATTCTGCAAATAATGAACCAGATTCTATAAAAGGAGGTTTGTATCCAGGGTATTATTTGCCAGAGGATAGAGCGAAAAGAATAGTGAGTTTATTGAAAGATAAAAACGATTTCACAAAAGAAGATGTTGCCAAAATGCTATATGATGTTACTTCTGCAACAGTAGCATCAAATATTACAACTTTAGCAACTGGAATTGATAAAGAGAACTTATCGCCAAGCGAAAAATTAAGTTTAGATTATTTAAAAAAATGGAATGGTTTTTACGGAAAAAAAGAAATTGCTCCAACCATTTACAACCGATTTATTTATGAAGTTTTAGTAGCAACATATCAAGATGAAATGGGTAAAAGCTTCAAACAATTTATAAATACACCTTATCAAGATAAAGCATTTGTAGAGCAAATTGCGAGAGAAGAATCTGTTTGGTGGGATAATATTAAAACTGTAAATAAAAAAGAAACAAGAACAGATATTATTACCAGTTCATATAAAAAAGCCATTGCGTTTTTAGGAAATCAATTGGGAGAAAATGTGCAAGATTGGACTTGGGATCGTGTTATTTCTGTTGAATATCCGCACGCATTAGGAAAAGTTGCTGCATTGCGTAGCTATTTTAATGTTGGGCCTTTTAAAACGAGAGGAGGAAACGAGGTAATTAACAATCAGATTTTTAATTTAGATAGCACAGGCGTTTATAAAATTACTGCCGGACCTTCTACGCGTAGAATTGTCGATTTTTCTGATGTTGAAAATAGTTTAGGGATTTTACCAACCGGACAATCTGGAAATGTGTTTAGTGATCATTATAAAGACCAAGCACAAAAATATGTTGATGGCGAATTTGTAAAAATGAAACTGAATCAAAAAGAGATTGAAGCTTCTGAAAATGTGTTGATTTTTAAAGTGAAGAAATAAATTTTTACTAACTTTATGAAAATTAAAATGAAATGAAAAAAACACTGTTTATATTTTTATTGTTTAATGCTTTTCTTCTGAATGCACAATCAGCAAAAAATTATCATGTTAAATCGCAAAACTTAAATGTAAGAGAAAAACCAAACAGTAAATCTCCAATAGTTATTAAGTTAAAGAGATATGATAATTTTAAAATAATTGAAGAGAAAAATTCACTAGGTTGGGTTAAGATAACTTATAAAAGTTATACAGGATATGTTCATTCAAGATATATTAAAAAAGGGAAAGTAAATATTTCTTACTATTCTGTTAGAACGGGGGCTAAATGTAGAGATGGATCTAGTAGTAGTGCAACAGGTAGAGGAGCATGTTCACATCATGGAGGTGTTTCTTATTGGATTACATCAAAAAGAAAATCAGTTAGTGTAGAGAATTAAACCTCCTTATAAACTTCTTCAAACGGAATTCTAAAACGTTCTCCATACACACCTTTTTCGGTTCTAATTCCGCAAGAAACAATCATGTTTATTTCTGCGCCAAAAGGCAAACCCAATACACGTTTTACGCGCCAAGTATCTGAACCTTCCATTGGGCAGGTATCATAATCAATTGCCGCCATACTTGTCATAAAATTTTGGGCTGCCAATCCAGCAGATTTGTGTGCAACAATGCGCATATCTTTTTGCCGAACTTCTCTGTAAATCGGTCTAAAAAGCCCTATAATTAAAATCATCAAATATTTAAACCAACCTAAAATTCCGAAGAAATCTACGTATGCAAACGGAATGATTTTTCCGTAATAATTTCGAGCTACTTTTTCTCTACTACGTTGTTCAGACTTCGGATTGTTTTCGCCAAAAACAGCATCCATAAATTTTAAATTTGCTTTTGCACGTTGTTTCCATAAATCTTTTCTGACTACAAAAACAACTAATTGTTGTGCGGTTGTTGCTGCATTTTGATTGAAACAAAAGGGCGCAATTTTGGCAATCATATCTTTTGAAGTGATGTGATAAAACTCCCACAATTGCATATTGCTACTATTTGGAGCAAGTGTTGCTTGCTCAATACATTTTTTTACGAGAGAAGTATCTAGAGGTTTTTCTGCGTCAAATATTCTTACAGAACGCCTGTATTGTATTGCTTCTGAAACTGTTTTTTCGTTGGTCATATTTTATGAAAATAATTTCATGAAGGTTTTTAATGTCTTTAATTTTCCTTTATAAGGAGCATACCTCATCGGAAGATCGAGCCAATTGTAACGTTTTGTTACTCCTTTTTTGTGTGAAAACAACTCAAATGTTTGCTTTCCGTGGTAACTTCCAATTCCGCTTTCGCCAACGCCACCAAAAGGTAAATTGTGATTTGCAAAATGTACCGTTGTGTCGTTAATGGTTCCACCACCAAAAGAATACTTGGCAATCATTTTATTTGCAAATTTTTTATTTCCAGAAAATACATAAAGTGCTAAAGGTTTTTCGTAGTTGCCGATTATTTTTTCTAAATCTTCTTCGGTTTGATAAGAAATCACAGGAGAAATTGGTCCAAAAATTTCACCTTTCATTACTTCGCTATCCAAACTCGGTTCATCAATTAAAGTAGGGGCAATATAATTGTCTTCTCGGTTTGTTTTTCCACCAACTAAAAAGGTTTCATTTTCTAACATCGCTGCTAATCTATCAAAATTACGTTGATTTACAATTCGTGGATAATCGTTAGAGTTCTCTGGATTTTCTCCATAAGCGGTGGTGACTTCTTTCTGATAATATTCAATAAATTTATCTTTTACAGAAGTATGAATTAACAAATAATCTGGAGCAATACAGGTTTGTCCGCCATTGATTAATTTTCCCCAAACAATTCTTTTTGCCGCTAATTTAATATTGGCAGTTTCATCAATAATACATGGATTTTTTCCGCCTAATTCTAACGTAACTGGAGTTAAAAATTGCGCGGCAGCTTTTGCTACAATTTTACCAACTTGTACACTTCCTGTAAAGAAAATATAATCCCAACGTTGATTTAGTAATTCTGTTGATGTTTCAACACCGCCTTCAACAACGCTTACCAAGTTTTTGTCGAAAACCGACTCGACAATTTCTTTGGTAATTTTACTGGTGTTTGGCGTTAATTCTGATGGTTTTACAACCACAGTATTTCCTGCAGCAATTGCGCCAATAAGTGGAACTAATGCGAGTTGATATGGATAATTCCAAGGAGCAATTATTAAAACAGTTCCAAAAGGTTCTTTGTAAATTTTACTAGAAGACGGAAAGTTTAAAAATGCAGGCATCACGCTTTGTGGTTTTGCCCAAGTATTGATGTTTTTAATTGTTCTTTTGAGTTCAGAAATTACAATGGAAGTTTCTGTCATTACACTTTCGTATTCCGATTTTTTAAAATCTAAATACAGCGCATTTACAATGTCTTTTTCTCTTTTAGTAACTTCTGAAAGCAAACTTTTTAAAAGTTTTTTTCTGTTGGAAATGTCTTTGGTTTGTTGCGAAGAAAAATATGTTTTTTGCTCTTGTACTATTTGCGGAATATTCATAAACCCTATTGTTCTTTTAGTTTTGTATGCATTACTGAAAACCATAAAGGAGGTACTAATGCTAAGATGACCATCCCTGGATAACCTGTTGGCATTTGCGGACTTTCTGGTAGCGATTTTAAAATTTGATAGTGTTTACTTCCGTTGTAATGATGATCTGAATGACGCGATAAATTAAACAACATTAATTTACCAATGACATGATCTGAGTTCCAAGAATGTGTTCTTTTTACTTTTTCGTACCTGCCACTTTCAGATTGTTTTCGTAATAGTCCGTAATGTTCGATGTAGTTTACACTTTCTAATAATAAAATTCCAATTATTGATGCAATTACAAAGCAAATCAGCACAAATGTTCCGAAGAAATAAAAGATGGATGAAAGTAAAATGATGTTTAATAAAGTATAGATGACCATTCTGTTTTGGTAATGAAACCAGCTTCTGCCAGAAAGTTTTAAGCGTTTGTTTTCTAATTGCCAAGCTTGTTTGTAGCTCGTAAAATGAGAGCGAATCCAAAAGCTATAAATAATTTCGCTTTTTCTTGCAGTAGCCGCATCTTTTGGAGTGGCAACGTTAAAATGATGGCCCGCATTATGATACGGTAAAAAATGAGTGTTTATAGAACTTAATAATAAAATTTCTCCTAAAAACTGGTCAAATCTGTTGTTTCTGTGACCTAATTCATGTCCCACATTTATGCCAAGTGTTCCAGACATTAATCCCATTCCAAAGAGTCTTCCAATCAATTCAAAAGTGGTTAAATGAGGTTCTTGGATTGCGTAAAAAAACAAATACAAAAAGTACAATTGCACAGGAACTGTTAAATATAAAATATAAGTGTACATTTTATTTTCTTTTTCAATTTGCTCTTGTTCTTTGTTAAAATTTTCTGGTGTTGGTTTAAATAAAAACTCTAAAATAGGAACAATTCCGAAGAATAAAAATAAAGGTAAAAAAGTATACCAACCATTCATATTGAATGAAAAGTAAACGCTAATTGGTAGAGAAAAAACGGTAAGAAATTTTAGGCTTTTCATTTAAAAATGGATTTCAGCCTAAAGATACAAAATTAAGTACACGAATCCCAAATAGGATCTTTTGATAAAGGAGCAATTACAGAAATTTCTTCTTTGCTTACAGGATGAATAAAATTTATTTTTCGTGCATGTAAATGAATACTCCCATCTTTATTACTTCTGTTAAAACCATATTTTAAGTCGCCTTTTATTGGTGATCCAATTGTAGCTAATTGACATCTAATTTGATGATGACGACCGGTTTCTAAATCGATTTCTAACAGCGAATAATTATCTAGTTTTCTAATGGTTTTATAATGTAAAACAGCTTTTTTACTGCCATCAATTTCTTTAGAATACGCGGTAGATTTGTTGTTTTTTGGATTCTTTTTTAGAAAATTAATTAAGGTATCCGATTCTTTTTCTGGTTGATTTTTTACAACTGCCCAATAGGTCTTTTGAATGGTTTTATCACGTAACATTTTGTTTAATCTTTCGAGAGCTTTAGAAGTTCTTGCAAAAATGATCACGCCGCTTGTTGGTCTGTCTAATCTGTGGACAACTCCTAAAAAAACATCACCTGGTTTGTTGTATTTCTTTTTGATGTATTCTTTAACAACATCACTTAAAGGTTTGTCGCCCGTTTTATCACCTTGAGAAATATCGCCAGCACGTTTGTTTACAATAACAATGTGATTGTCTTCAAATAAAACTTGCAAATTTTCTTTGGTAGATAACATGACTGTTATTTGAAATTATCAGCAACATCAACGTTTACATTATCAATAAAATCTAAAACTTCTTTTCTTCCAAGACTTGTTGTTGATGAAGTTAAAAATGATTCAGGAAGTGTTTCCCAATACGTAAGTAATTTCTTTTTGTAAGAAGCAATTTGATTGTTTATTTTAGAACTTCCAATTTTATCAGCTTTGGTAAAAACGATGCAAAACGGAATTTGATTTTCTCCTAAAAACTGCATAAATTCGATGTCTATTTTCTGCGGATCATGTCTGCTATCAATTAAAACAAAGGTACAAACCAATTGTTCTCTTTCTTTAAAATAATTTTCTATAAAGTGTTGAAAAATGGTTCTTTTCTTTTTAGAAATTTGTGCATAACCATAACCAGGTAAATCCACTAAAAACCAAGATTCATTTATTTTAAAATGATTGATTAATTGTGTTTTTCCAGGTTTTCCAGAAGTTTTAGCTAAATCTTTTCGCTCCATCAACATGTTGATTAAAGAAGATTTACCAACATTAGAACGACCAATAAAAGCGTATTCTGGAATTCTGTCTTTGGGTGCATTGGTAACATTACTGTTACTCATTACAAATTCTGCCGATTTGATTTTCATTTGAAATTAAATGTTTCTAGAAGTGAGCCAAGCGTCTAAAAGATTGTTGAACTCCTTTGGTCTTTCCATCATTGCCGCATGACCACATTTATCTACCCAAAATAATTCAGAATCGGGTAAAAGCTTGTCAAAATCTACCGCAACTTCTGGCGGCGTAACTTTATCTTGTTTTCCCCAAATCAAACAAGTTGGTTGGCTCATTTTTGGTAAATCTTTTGCCATATTATGCCTTATTGCACTTTTGGCAATTGCTAAGGTTCTTATTAAGGAGTTTCTGTTGTTAATTACAACATAAACATCATCAATCAATTCTTCTGTTGCAATAGCAGGATCGTAAAAAACATCACGAGCTTTTTGAGTTACATATCCTCTATCTCCTCTTCTAGGGTAGCTATCTCCCATGGTATTTTCATAGAGTCCAGAACTCCCAGTTAGCACCAGTGCTTTTACTTTATCTGGGTAATGTTTTGAAAAATAGAGACCAATATGTCCGCCTAAAGAGTTTCCAACTAGTACGATTTTGTCTAGTTTTTTAAACTCGATAAAATCATTTAAAAATTTTGCTAAATTTTTAATATTGGTTTTTAATAAAGGCAAAGAATATAAAGGTAATTCAGGAATTAAAACTTTATAGCCTTTTTTAGAAAAATGATTAAAAGTAGCATCAAAATTACTTAACGCTCCCATTAGCCCATGCAATACAACTATTGCTTGTCCTTCACCTGCTTCTGCGTATGTAAACTTACCTTCAGTAATTAAGTTTTCTGTCATGGTCTAAATTGATTTTGACTTTGTGGCAAATGTAGTTTTTTTTTAGGACATATACATCTTTAACACAATGAGCAGAATTCTAAACGTATGTATTAAAGTGTCAATATTTTACGTTAAAATGAATTTTTTGCAATAAAGTGGTAAAAAGTGGTAAAAAGTGGTAAAAAATTTCTACTTTTGAAAATCAAACTAAGAGGTAACTAGAAATTAATGAATCTAATTGGTACATACGAATGCAAGGCCGATGCTAAAGGAAGAGTGATGTTTTCATCCGCTTTGAAGAAGCAGTTGTTGCCTGTTGTATCTGAAGGATTTGTAGTGAAAAGAGCAGTTTTTCAATCTTGTTTGGAGTTGTATCCGATGAAAGAATGGAATTTGATGATGGATAAAATCAATACGTTAAATCGGTTTGTGAAAAAGAATAATGATTTTATCAGAAGGTTTACAGCTGGAGTTAAAGAGGTTGAGTTAGATGCCTCTGGACGATTATTAATTCCGAAAGATTTATGTCAGTTTGCTGGAATAGAAAAGCAAGTTGTGCTGTCGTCAGCAGTCAATATTATTGAAATTTGGGATAAAGATAAGTATGAGAATGCGATAGATGATGCCGCAGTTGATTTTGCAGAATTGGCTGAAGATGTAATGGGAAATACCGATGCAGATGAGTTATCATGATCCGGTTTTATTAAAGGAAAGCGTTGATGCTTTAAAGATTAAAGAAAACGGAATTTATGTTGACGTGACCTTTGGTGGCGGAGGACATTCTAGAGAAATATTAAGTCGTTTAGGAAAAGACGGAAAGTTGTTTGCTTTTGATCAAGATCCAGACGCACAAGAAAATAAGATTGATGATGAACGTTTTGTCCTGATTGCAGAAAATTTTAGACACATTACAAGGTTTTTAAAATTTTATAGAATAAAAAAAGTAGATGGAATTTTAGCTGATTTAGGAGTTTCATCGCATCAATTTGATGTAGCAGAAAGAGGTTTTTCTACTCGATTTGATGGAGATTTAGACATGAGAATGGATCAGAAAAGTGATATTTCTGCGAAACACATCATTAATAAATATGGAGAAGAGCGGTTGGCAGATGTATTGTTTTTATATGGCGATTTAAGAAATGCAAGAGCGTTGTCAAAATCGATAGTAGAAGCAAGACTAGAAACAGCAATTGAAACAAGTTTTCAATTAAAAGAAGCATTAAAAAGACATTTGCCAAAGGCAAAAGAACATAAAATTTTAGCTCAGATTTTTCAAGCTATTCGCATAGAAGTAAATCAAGAGTTAGAAGTATTAAAAGAGTTTTTAAATCAGATTCCAGATTTGTTAAAAGAAGATGGAAGATTGAGTGTAATCTCTTATCATTCTTTAGAGGATCGATTGGTGAAGAGATTTATAAGAACAGGATTATTTAGCGGCGAGCCCAATAAAGATTTTTACGGTAACACAAGTGAACCCTTAAAAAAAGTTGGAAAATTAATAGTACCTACCCAAGATGAAGTTAAGTTGAACAACAGGGCTCGTAGCGCTAAATTAAGAATGGCAACATTAAAATAGTATAATGACAAAAGTAAAAAGAAATATTTACGATGTATTACGTGGAGGTTT
The DNA here is from genome assembly GCF_030444335.1 of Polaribacter huanghezhanensis. NCBI lineage: Bacteria > Pseudomonadati > Bacteroidota > Flavobacteriia > Flavobacteriales > Flavobacteriaceae > Polaribacter > Polaribacter huanghezhanensis. Next base: position 1,242,902 of record NZ_CP128595.1, read on the forward strand.
CCTTACAGATGCTTCGGCATTTAAAAACTGGCGCATTATCATTTTTGTTGTTTTTCTATTATTATTTATGATTACTAGTGGGCATAAAGCCGATGGTAAGGTTATTAAAATTGCAGAATTAAATAAAAAGAAAAGAGAATTAAGAGCAGAATACGTTGATACAGGAACCATTTTAATGCGAATGAAAATGGAATCGAACATTCGACAGAAGGTAAAATCTAGAGGAATACTTCCTTCCAAAACGTCTCCAGAAAAAATAAAAATCATCCGAAAAACGAACTAACCTTGGCAACCATTAAAAAGAGCATATTAAACAAACTATATATAGTCACTGCTTTAATGACGCTTTTTTTTATTGTTATTATTGGACGAATTATAGATATTCAATATGTACAAGGCGATAAATACAGAAAACTTTCTGTAGAAAGCACCGTTAAAAATGATACTATTTTTTCTAACAGAGGAAATGTGTATGCAGCCGACGGAAATTTATTGGCAACATCGATGTATAAGTACACAATCCGAATGGATTTGGTTGCGGTAAAAAGTGCAATTTTCGAAAAAAACATCAACGCTTTATCGAGCTCATTATCCGAATTACTTGGAAAGCCAGCGGCTTATTATCAACAAAAATTAAGAACTGCTCGTAAACGAAAAAACAGGTATTTACTGATTGCAAGAAACTTGGGATACAATGATTATATAAAAATGAAGCATTTTCCTGTTTTCAAATTAGGTCCATATAAAGGAGGTTTTATTACAGAGCAGAAAACGGTAAGAGTAAAGCCAATCGGAAAAATTGCTGAAAGAACAATTGGGTATGATGATTATAGAGGCGGAGCAGGAATTGAAGGTGCATTTGCCAAATATTTAGAAGGAGAAAATGGCTGGAGATTAAAACAAAAAATAGCGCAAGGTCAATGGAAACCAATTAATGATGTCAACGAAAAAGAACCAATAGATGGCAGCGATGTTATTACAACTTTAGATGTTAACATTCAAGACATTACGCATCACGCTTTGTTAAGACAAATGGAGTTTTTTGATGCAGAACATGGATGTGCAATTGTGATGGAAACGGCTACTGGAGAAATAAAAGCAATCGCAAATCTTGGTAGAACATCAAAAGGAACGTATTACGAAAAAAGAAATTACGCAGTTTGGGAATCTCATGAACCTGGATCGACTTTTAAATTGGCAAGTTTAATGGCTGCTTTAGAAGATAAAGTAATAGATACCTCTACAGTTGTTGATACAGGAAATGGAATTTTAATGCTGCACGGAAATAAAGTGGAAGATTCTCATCGTGGAGGTTACGGAAAAATCTCTGCTGCTAGAGTTCTTGAGGTTTCATCTAATGTAGGAATCGTAAAGCTGATTAGAAAATATTACGATGAGACTCCGATGAAGTTTATCAACAAAATGAGATCATTTGGATTAGATAAAAAACTAGGATTACAAATTCAAGGAGAAGGAACACCATTTATTCCGTACCCAGGAAACAAAAGAAATCCGTGGAATAAAATTTCTTTAGAATGGATGGCTTGGGGTTATGGAGTTTCACTTACACCATTACAAATGTTAACGTTTTACAACGCTGTTGCAAACAATGGTGAAATGGTAAAACCACGGTTTATTAAAGAATTACGAGTGCAAAATAAAACGGAGAAAGTCTTTAAAAAAGTAATTATAAAAGAAAAAATTGCAAGTCAAGAAACGATAAATAAAGTTAGAAAAGTATTGGAAAATGTTGTGATAAAAGGAACAGCAGAGCATATTTATTCTCCAAATTTTTCTATGGCTGGTAAAACCGGAACGGCAAAAAAATGGGTAGATACTTATACAGATAAAGAAGGAAAAAGGATAAAAGGCCATTATTCTAGCCAATTATATGTTGCGTCTTTTGCAGGTTTTTTTCCTGCGGATAATCCTAAATATTCTTGCATTGTTGTAATTCATGAGCCAAACAAAAAGAAAGGATATTACGGAGCAATTGTTGCTGCTCCAGTTTTTAAAGAAATCGCTCAAAAGATATATACAACTACACCAATTAATGTGCAACAAGTAACTGATCAACCAACAATTACTGGATTAGATTCAAAGTATCAAGAGTACTATAAAAATGTACAAAAAGAACACGATGTTGTTCCAGATGTAAACGGAATGTCTGGGATGGATGCGGTTTCATTATTAGAAAATTTAGGTTTAAAAGTAAAATTTAATGGTGTTGGAAATGTAGAAACACAATCGATACATAAAGGATCAAAATTTAAAAAAGGAGATACAATTCTACTGAAATTATCATAAATAAATTGAAGAAATTAAAAGACATATTATATAAAATATCCATCGAAGAAGTTCTTGGGTCAACAGCTCTTGAAATAAACTCTATTCAGTTTGATTCTCGTAAAGTAACATCGAACGATTTGTTTGTTGCGCAAAAAGGCGTCACTGTTGATGGACATTTGTTTATTGAAAAAGCAATTTTATTAGGAGCAACCGCAATTATTTGTGAAGAATTCCCAAAAGTAATTGCTGAGAATATTTCTTATATCAAAGTAAAAGATGCTAAAAGCGCATTGGCAATTTCAGTGTCTAATTATTTTGAGAATCCATCATCAAAATTAAAATTAATTGGAGTTACCGGAACAAATGGTAAAACGACTATAGCTTCTTTATTATATCAATTATTTAAAAAAGCAGGTTTTAAAGTTGGGTTGCTATCTACAGTAAAAGTGGTTATCAACGAGAAAGAATACAATGCAACACACACAACACCAGATTCAATCACCATCAATTCGTATTTAAATGATATGATCAATGAAGGAGTTGACTATTGTTTTATGGAAGTGAGTTCGCACGGAATTCATCAAAAAAGAACACACGGTTTGCATTTTGAAGGAGGCATTTTCACGAATCTTTCTCACGATCATTTAGATTATCACAATTCGTTTGCAGCATATAGAGATGTTAAAAAAGCATTTTTTGATTCGTTGCCAAAATCGGCTTTTGCTCTCGTAAATATTGATGATAAAAACGGAACTGTAATGTTGCAAAATACCAAAGCAACAAAAAGAACATATGCATTAAAAACCATTGCAGATTTTAAAGGAAAAGTGCTAGAAAAAAGTATGTCTGGAACTTTGTTAATTGTAAACGGAACAGAAATTTGGTCTAAACTTATTGGGACATTTAATGCATACAATTTATTAGCAATTATTGGAACAGCAGAATTATGTGGTTTAGAAAAACTAGAAATTTTAAGATTAACAAGTGAGTTAGAAAGTGTAAGCGGTCGTTTTCAGTACACAATTTCTAAAACTGGAATTACCGCAATTGTAGATTATGCACACACGCCAGATGCGTTAAAAAATGTGTTAGAAACCATTGCTGATATTAAAACGGGTAAAGAAAAAGTAATCACAGTTGTTGGTTGTGGCGGTGATAGAGATAAAACAAAAAGACCAAAAATGGCAAGAATTGCTTCGCTGTTAAGCAATCAAGCAGTTTTTACTTCTGATAATCCAAGAACAGAAAATGCGCAAACAATTATTGATGAAATGGAAGTTGGAGTAAGCGCAGAAAATCTTGCAAAAACGTTATCGATTGTAGATAGAAAACAGGCGATAAAAACAGCGTGTAAATTATCTGAAAGTGGAGATATTGTTTTAGTAGCCGGAAAAGGCCATGAAACCTATCAAGAAATAAATGGAGAACGATTTCATTTTGATGATTTAGAAGTTGTTACCGAATGTTTAATCCAATTAAATAAGTAAGAATGTTATACTATTTATTTCAATATTTAGAGAGTCAATTCAATTTCCCAGGAGCAAGTGTATTTCAATTTATCACATTTCGTGCTGCTTTGGCATTTATATTTTCGTTGTTGTTTTCAACGATTTTTGGAAAGAGAATCATCAATTATTTACGAAAACAACAAGTTGGAGAAACAGTTAGAGATTTAGGGTTAGAAGGTCAAGCTCAAAAATCAGGAACACCAACAATGGGAGGGATTATCATCATTTTGGCAACCTTAATTCCGGTGTTATTATTGGCAAAATTAGACAACATTTATGTCATCATATTAATCATAACAACTCTTTGGATGGGTTTTATTGGTTTTGTAGACGATTATATAAAAGTATTTAAAAAAGACAAAGGTGGTTTAAGCGGAAAATTTAAAGTGTTAGGTCAGGTTGGTTTAGGATTAATTGTTGGCTCGATGCTTTATTTTCATCCAAACGTAACAATCAAAGAACAATTGCCAGTTGAGCAACAAATTGTACAAGAAAACGGAAGAAAACAGGTTTTTGGAGATGCGCATAAATCTACAAAAACAACCATTCCATTTTTAAAAGACAACGAATTAGAATACTCAAAAGCATTGAGTTTTTTGGGTGATGGATATGAAACCTACGCGTGGATTATTTTCATTTTTGTAGTAGTTTTTATTGTAACCGGAGTTTCTAACGGGGCAAACTTAACAGATGGAATTGACGGATTAGCCGCAGGTTCATCAGCAATTATAGTCATTACGTTGGCTGTTTTTGCGTGGGTTTCTGGGAACATCATTTTTGCAGATTATTTAGATGTAATGTACATCCCAAATTCTGGAGAAATGACCGTTTTTATTTTGGCATTTGCAGGTTCATTAATCGGATTTCTTTGGTACAACACGTTTCCGGCTCAAGTTTTTATGGGCGATACAGGAAGTTTGACAATTGGAGGAATTATAGCTGTAATTGCCATTGCAATCCGCAAGGAATTGTTGTTGGTTTTTTTAGCTGGAATTTTTGTTGTGGAAAACATGTCAGTGATTTTACAAGTAGGATATTTTAAGTACACCAGAAAGAAATTTGGAGTTGGAAGACGCATTTTTAAAATGTCGCCATTGCATCATCATTATCAAAAATCGGGATATCACGAAAGTAAAATTGTAACGCGTTTTTGGATTGTTGGAATTCTGTTAGCGGTGTTTACAATTGCAACATTGAAATTGAGGTAAATGAAGAGAATTGTGATTCTTGGTGGTGGAGAAAGTGGCGTTGGAACCGCCATTTTAGCAAAGCAAAAAAACTATGAAGTTTTTGTTTCTGATAAAGGAGCAATTGCGGAGAAGTATAAAAAAGTTCTTTTACATAATGAAATAGATTTTGAAGAAAATCAACATACAGAAACGAGTGTTTTAAATGCTGATTTGGTGATGAAAAGTCCAGGGATTCCTGAGAAAGTTGAGTTGGTTCAAAAATTGATAAAAATGCAAATTCCAGTAATTTCAGAAATAGAATTTGCGAGTCAATTTACAGATGCAACGATTATCGGAATAACAGGATCAAACGGAAAAACAACAACAACATTGCTAACGCATCATGTATTAAAACAAGCGGGTTTGCATGTTGGAATTGCAGGGAATATTGGAGACAGTTTTGCGCAACAAGTTGCGGAGCAAAACTATGAGAAATATGTGTTAGAGTTGAGTAGTTTTCAGTTAGATGGAATCGAAAAATTTGCACCGCATATTGCAATCATCACCAACATAACGCCAGATCATTTAGACAGGTACGAATATGATTTTAATAAGTATATCGAATCAAAATTTAGAATCACAAAGAATCAAACAACAAAAGACTATTTAATTTATGATGCGGATGATACAGCAATACAAAATTGGTTAAAAAAAAATAAGATACAAGCACAGTTACTTCCTTTTTCGATAGAAAGAGAATTAGAATTTGGCGCTTTTATAAAAGGAGAAAATATAATAACGAAAATAAACACAGAAGAATTTACTATGCCACTATCAAACCTAACGCTACAAGGCAAACACAATGTAAAAAACGCAATGGCTTCGGCTATGGCAGCTCAATTACTAAAAGTAAGAAAGCAAACAATTAAAGAAAGTCTTTCAAATTTTGAAGGCGCAGAACACCGTTTAGAAAACGTACAAAAAGTAAAAGAAGTACAGTATATCAACGACTCTAAAGCAACCAATGTAAATGCAACTTTCTATGCTTTAGAATGTATGGATAATCCAACAGTTTGGATTGTTGGTGGAGTTGATAAAGGAAATGATTATCACGATTTATTGCCTTTGGTAAGAGAAAAAGTAAAAGCAATTGTTTGTTTAGGAATTGACAATAAAAAAATTATTGAAACTTTTAATAATGTTGTCGATATTATTGTAGAAACTGCTGGAGCAGAGGAAGCTGTAAAAGTTGCAGCAAAATTAGCAACAAAAGGAGACAATGTTTTATTGTCGCCAGCCTGTGCAAGTTTCGATTTATTTGATAATTACGAAGACAGAGGAAGGCAATTTAAAAAAGCAGTAAGATCAATTTTATAATTTAAGTGATACACCTACTCAAACATATAAAAGGAGATAAAACCATTTGGACTATCGTTGCAGTATTGGCAATTTTTTCGTTTATGCCAGTTTATAGCGCTAGTACAAATTTGGTGTATGTTGTAGGTTCTGGATCAACATTTGGCTATTTAATAAAACACATGATTTTATTAATTATGGGTTTTGTCATTATTTATGGAGTTCATAAAATTCCGTACAGATATTTTAGTGGAGGTTCTGTACTAATGTTGCCAATTATTATCTTATTGTTGATTTATACCTTGTCTCAAGGAACTACAATTGGTGGTGCAAATGCCAGTAGATGGATTCGCATTCCGTTTGTTGGTGTAGGTTTTCAAACATCAACGTTGGCAGGATTAATTTTGATGGTCTATGTAGCAAGATATTTAGCAAAGAATAAAGAAAAAAAGATAGAATTTAAAGAAAGTTTGTGGCAGTTGTGGTTGCCAGTCGCTTGTATTTTAGTGTTGATTTTACCAGCAAATTTTTCTACAACAGCAATTATTTTTACCATGGTAATGTTGTTGGTTTTTATTGGTGGATATCCGCTTAAATACATCGGATTTATATTAGGAGTTGGAATTGTTTTTTTAACATTGTTTGTGTTGATGGCAAAAGCATTTCCGGATGCAATGCCAAACCGTGTTGCTACTTGGGAAAGTAGAATAGAAAATTTTTCAAAAAGTGATGGCATTGAAGGATATCAAGTAAACAAAGCAAAAATAGCCATTGCAACTGGTGGATTAACAGGGAATGGGCCAGGAAAAAGTGTTCAGAAAAACTTTTTACCACAATCTTCGTCAGATTTTATTTATGCAATTATTGTAGAAGAATATGGACTTGTTGGAGCATTTTTAGTGCTTTTTATTTATTTTTTATTGCTGTTTAGAATCCTAATTGCAGCCAAAAAAGCCAATACAATTTTTGCTTCTTTATTGGTGATTGGAGTTGGTTTGCCAATTATTTTTCAAGCAATGATAAACATGGCTGTTGCAAGTAATTTATTTCCTGTAACTGGTCAAACATTACCGCTAATTAGTAGTGGTGGAACATCGATTTGGATGACGTGTTTTGCACTCGGAATGATTTTAAGTGTAAGCGCATCAAAAGACGAAACAGAAGAAGCAATTTTAGATGATAATCCTTTAGATATTTTACATGAAGCGATCGATTAACATCCTAATAAGTGGCGGTGGAACAGGCGGACATATTTATCCGGCGATTGCGATTGCGAACGAATTAAAGTTGCGGTATCCGAAAGCAAAATTTTTGTTTGTTGGCGCAAAAGATAAAATGGAAATGGAGAAAGTTCCGCAAGCTGGATACGAAATAAAAGGATTGTGGATTTCTGGAATTCAACGAAAATTGACGCTGAAAAATCTTTCGTTTCCTTTTAAATTGATCAGTAGTTTATGGAAAGCATCTAGAATCATTAGAAAATTTAAACCAACAATAGCAATTGGAACGGGTGGTTTTGCAAGCGGACCAACATTAATAGTTGCAAGTAGTAAAGGAATTCCGACTTTGATACAAGAACAGAATTCGTATCCAGGAATTACTAATAAAATATTAAGTAAAAAAGCAAAATCAATTTGTGTGGCTTATGATCATTTAGAGCGATTTTTCCCTGTTGATAAAATTGTAAAAACAGGAAATCCTGTAAGGCAAGATTTATTGACAATTCATCATAAAACAGAAGAGGCAAAAGCATTTTTTAAGTTAGATGCAACTAAAAAAACAATATTGATTTTAGGCGGAAGTTTAGGTGCAAGAAGAATCAATCAATTAATTGAAGCGCAATTAGATTTTTTTAAAAATCAAGAAGTGCAACTTATTTGGCAATGTGGTGCATTCTATATTGATGAATATCAAAAATACAATGAAAACAAAAACGTACAAGTTCATCAATTTTTAAACAGAATGGATTTAGCGTACGCGGCTGCAGATGTTATTATTTCTAGAGCAGGAGCAAGTTCGGTTTCGGAATTATGTATTGTTGGCAAACCAACAATTTTTATACCGTCGCCAAATGTTGCAGAAGATCATCAAACAAAAAACGCAAAATCTATTGCAGATAAACACGGAGCAATTTTGTTAAAAGAAAGTGAGTTAGAAACGTTTCCAATTGTTTTTGAAACCTTGATGAAAGATAAAGGAAAGCAACAAAGCTTGAGTGAAAATATAAAAGGATTGGCGTTGCCAAATGCTACAAGTCAAATAGTAAATGAGATTGAAAAATTATTAAATAAAGAATGATGTCTCCTCGAGTGGAGTCGAGAGGTTTAGTAGGTCTCGACTCCGCTCGAGGAGACACGTAATATGAATTTAAATACTATACATAACGTTTATTTTATAGGTATCGGAGGAATCGGTATGAGTGCGCTTGCGCGTTATTTTAAGGCAACTGGTAAAAATGTTGCGGGTTACGACAAAACCCAAACAAACATTACTATTGGTTTGGAAGAATTAGGAATTGCAATTCATTTTGAAGATGCTGTAGAGAATATTCCAACTAATTTTCTGTCAAAAGAAAAAACATTGGTGGTGTTTACTCCAGCAATTCCAAAGAATCATGTAGAATATAATTATTTAAAAGAAGCAGGTTTTACCATTTTAAAACGCGCAGAAATTTTAGGTAAAATAACAGAGAACACGTTTTGTTTGGCAGTTGCAGGAACGCATGGTAAGACGACAACGTCATCAATTTTGGGACATATTATGCAACCAAGTAAAGCAACTTCGTTTTTAGGCGGAATTGCAGAAAATTACAATTCGAATTTAATTTTAGGAGAGGATAAAATTTCTGTTGTAGAAGCTGATGAGTTTGATCGTTCTTTTTTGCAGTTATCGCCAAATATTGCATGTATAACTTCTATGGATGCAGATCATTTAGATATTTATGGCGATCATAATGAACTGATAAAATCGTTCAATGATTTTTCAAAAAAAGTGTCAGACAAATTAATTGTTGCAAAAGGATTGCCAATTGATGGATTGACGTACGCAATTGATGAAGATGCAGATTACAAAGCGTTTAATCTTAAAATAGAAAGCGGTACCTACATTTTTGATGTACAAACGCCAACAGAAATCATCAAAAATATTGAATTCTATTTACCAGGAAAACATAATGTAATGAATGCTTTAGCTGCATTAGCAATGGCAAATGAATATGGAATTTCGTTAGTATTAATCAAAGAGCAATTAAGAACTTTTAAAGGAGTTCAACGCAGATTTTCATACAAAATTAATACACCAGAATTGGTGTTGATTGATGATTACGCACATCATCCAACAGAAATAAAAGCAGTAGAGAATTCGGTAAGAGAAATGTATCCAAACGAAAAAGTGTTGGCGATTTTTCAACCACATTTATTTAGTAGAACCAAAGATTTTATTGATGATTTTGCTACTGAACTTTCAAAATTTGATGAGTTATTGGTGTTAGCTATTTATCCTGCGAGAGAATTGCCAATAGAAGGAGTGAATTCTGAGTGGTTATTGGGTAAAATCAATTCAAAAAATAAAAAAGTAATCACAAAAAATGATGTAATTACTGAGATTCAAAAATCATCGGCAAAAATTATTGTAATGATTGGAGCAGGAGATATTGGCGCATTGATAAATGATGTAGTAAAAGAATTAAAACAGAAAGAATTAAGCTAAGTGAAAAAAGCAACAACATATCTATTTTTTGTACTATTAATAACATCTTTGGTATTTTTATATAGTTTTTCTTTGGTTAAAAATTCGAATAAGAAAATTAAAAAAGTAACGATAGAGTTTGCTGAGGGAAACAATGATTTTTTAACTCAAGAAATGGTTAATAAATTGTTAATACAAAATAGTAAAGAGCTTAAAAACCAACCAAAATCTGTTATAGATTTACAAGAGTTAGAGCATGCTGTACTTTTAAATCCATATATAGAAAGTGCAACGGTTTTTTACACAATAGATGGCGAGTTAAAAACAATCGTAAAACAGCGCACACCAATCGCTAGAATTAATAATGTTGGTTCGTCTTATTATATTGATAAACATGGATTTAACGTCCCTTTGTCAGATAATTACTCAGCAAGAGTAATCTTGATAACGGGCACTATAAATAAAGGAAATTTACAAGAATTTACAAGGTTTGTAAATATAATTTTGGCTGATGATTTCTTAAAAAAAGAAATTATTGGCATAGATAAAACGCAGGATAATGAATTTATTTTAAGCGTTAGAAGTGGGCAGTATAAAATTGAATTTGGTTTTTTAGAAGATATCAATGTTAAATTTAAAAAATTAAAGGCTTTTTATAACAAAGCTTTTGTTGATAAAACAATTGAACAGTACAAAACAATAAATTTAAAATATCACAACCAAGTTGTGTGCGCAAAATAAGACAAGATGGAAAACAATAAAATAGCGGTAGGTCTTGATATTGGTACAACCAAAATTGTTGCCATGATTGGTAAGAAAAACGAATACAATAAATTAGAAATTTTAGGTATTGGTAAAGCTAAGAGTTTGGGTGTAAAAAGAGGTGTTGTAAGTAATATTACACAAACAATCCAATCTATTCAGCAAGCTGTTGAAGAAGCAGAAAGTGTTTCTGGGCATAAAATTGAAGATGTAGTTGTTGGTATTGCTGGGCAACATATTAGAAGTTTACATCACAGCGATTATATCACTAGAAATAATGCTGAAGAAGTTATTGATGAGAATGATATCGATAATTTGGTGAATCAAGTTCATAAATTGGTAATGCTGCCTGGAGAAGAAATTATTCATGTATTACCTCAAGAATTTAAAGTGGATAGTCAAGGAGAAATCAAAGAGCCTATCGGAATGTATGGCGGAAGATTAGAAGCTAATTTTCATGTCGTTGTTGGGCAAGTTTCATCAATAAGAAATATTGGACGTTGTGTTAAAAGTGCAGGTTTAGATTTAGCAGATATTACTTTAGAGCCACTAGCATCGGCATCAGCAGTTTTGAGTCAAGAAGAAAAAGAAGCTGGAGTTGCGTTGATTGATATCGGTGGAGGAACCACAGATTTAGCCATTTTTAAAGATGGAATTATTCGTCATACAGCAGTGATTCCGTTTGGTGGAGGCGTAATTACGGAAGACATTAAAGAAGGCTGTTCAATTATTGAAAAGCAAGCTGAATTATTAAAAATAAAGTTTGGTTCTGCGTGGCCAGGAGAAAATAAAGAAACAGAAATTGTTTCTATCCCTGGATTAAGAGGAAGAGAACCAAAAGAAATTACGTTAAAGAATTTATCTAAAATTATACATGCAAGAGTTCAGGAAATTATTGAACATGTGTATTTAGAAATTAAAAATTACGGACACGAAACAGCAAAAGGGAAACTAATTGCAGGAATAGTGTTAACAGGTGGTGGAGCGCAACTAAAACATTTACGTCAGTTGGTAGAATATATCACAGGAATGGATGCAAGAATTGGATATCCCAATGAACATTTAGCAGGAGATTCTGAGGATTCATTATCTAGTCCTTCTTATGCAACCGCTGTTGGTTTGTTAATGGAAGGGTTAGAGAAAGAAGGAAAAGAATTTGAAGCAGAAAAGACGGAAGAAGAAATAAAAAATTCTCAAGAAGGAGTTTCAGAAGAAACAGAAGTAGAAGAAAAACCAGTAGCAAAAAGAAAATCTTTTTTCGACAAGTTTACAGAGCGTTTCAAAGAGTTTCTAGACAACGCAGAATAAAGAATTAAAGAAAAAAATAATATATAAACCCTATAAAATAGAAAAGTTATTATGAGCGATGAATTCGATAACATTTCATTTGAAATGCCAAAATCACAATCAAATACTATTAAAGTAATTGGTGTTGGTGGTGGTGGAAGTAATGCTGTAAACCACATGTTTCAGCAAGATATTAAAGGAGTAGATTTTGTAATCTGCAATACAGATGCACAAGCATTAGAAAATAGTGCTATTCCAAATAAAATACAATTAGGCGCAAATTTAACGTCTGGTTTAGGCGCTGGAGCAAATCCAGAAGTTGGAGAAAAAGCAGCTCAAGAAAGCTTGATTGAAATTCAACAAATGCTTAGCACGCAAACCAAAATGGTTTTTATAACTGCCGGAATGGGCGGTGGAACCGGAACAGGTGCTGCACCAATAATTGCTAAAATAGCCAAAGACATGGATATTTTAACCGTTGGTATTGTTACAATGCCATTTCAATTTGAAGGAAGAATGCGCTCAAATCAAGCTCAAATTGGAATAGATACATTAAGAAATAATGTAGATTCTTTAATTGTAATTAACAACAATAAGCTAAGAGAAGTTTACGGTAACTTAGGGTTTAAAGCAGGTTTTTCTAAAGCGGATGAAGTATTGTCTACAGCTGCAAGAGGAATTGCAGAAGTAATTACACACCACTACAAACAAAACATCGATTTACACGATGCTAAAACCGTACTTTCTAATAGCGGAACAGCAATTATGGGTTCTGCAAAAGAATCTGGTGTAAATAGAGGTAAAAATGCGATTGTAAAAGCGTTGGATTCTCCGTTATTAAACGATAATAAAATTACTGGAGCGAAAAATGTATTGTTGTTAATTGTTTCTGGTGTTGACGAAGTTACCTTAGATGAAATCGGTGAAATAAACGATTACATTCAGATTGAAGCAGGGTACGATGCCAATATTATTATGGGAATTGGTGAAGATGAAGCCTTAGGAGATGCCATTTCTGTAACCATTGTAGCGACAGGATTTGCTGCAGATCAACAAAGTACAATTACAAATACAGAAGTTAAAAAAATCATTCATACGTTAGAAGATGAACAAAAAGCAACCTATGATTTTTCTGAAAAAACAGTTACCAAATCAAGTGCTTTAGAAACTCCAATAACAAGTAAACCAGAAGCTAAAATTGTACATATTTTAGAAGAAGATGTTGTGGAAGAAAAAACAACATTAACTCCTACAACAAAATTCATCAACAATATAGATGTGGTTTATGATGAGATTCAAGACGAAACTGTTTCTGATGATGATTTTATCATAACAAATGCAACGCCAGTTGTAGAAGAAATAATTGAAGAAGAGCCAGCTCTAATGCAGCTAGAAACATTGTTTGATTTGCCGTTAAATAGTTACGAAGAAATCAAGCCAGAACCAACAGAAGTTCGTTTTGATTTGTCTATTGATGATGTGAACGAAATTGAAGTAAATGACGTAACTGAAATTGTTGCAGACGCAACTAACGTTGTTGAAAAAAGATATGTTTTAGAAGATTTTACAACTGAACCAACTATCGGAAAAAGTTCTTTGTTACATCAACAAAAAGAAACCGTTGTTGAAGAAGATGAAGAGTTAACATTTACTGTGAAAACAAAAAAAGCAAAAGAAATTGAAGATATTGAAACTATCTCAGAAGAAATTTCTCCGTTAAGTATCACCATTTCAGAATTAGAAAAGACAGCAGAATTACGTCGTCAAAAAATGAAAGGATTCAATTATAAATTTGCAGATCAAGTACACAAAAATATTGATGAAATCGAAAAACAACCCGCATACAAAAGGTTGGGAGTAGATTTAGATGAAATTAATTCTGATTTAAGTAAATCTAAAACTACATTAAGTACAGATGCAAATGATGATATTCAAATTCGTTCAAACAATTCATTTTTACACGATAATGTAGATTAATATTTAAAAAAAATAATCAACTAATCCCTTATTACTTGATTATTTTTTTAAAATTCCTAAGAGATTAGGAATTTTTTTTATACCTATATTTGTAGTCCAAAAAGCAAAAAGAATGAGTTTAGAAAAATTAATAATGGAACAACTAAAAGCAGCAATGAAATCGAAAAATGCTGTTGCTTTACAAGCATTAAGGGCCGTTAAGTCGTCTATTTTATTAGCTAAAACAGAAAACGGAGCAGGAAGTGAGTTGCCAGAGGATTTGGAATTAAAAATTTTACAGAAACAAGTAAAACAACGTAAAGATAGTGCTGCGATTTTTTTAGAACAAGGAAGACAAGATTTGGCAGATCCAGAATTGGCAGAAGCAGCAATTATAGAGCAATTTTTACCAGAAGCTTTATCGGAAGAAGAAGTTGAAAAAATTGTGATTTCAGCAATTCAAAAAACGGGAGCAAGCGGAATGAAAGATATGGGAAAAGTAATGGGAATGGTTTCTAAAGAATTGGCTGGACAATCAGATGGAAAAATGATTTCTACCTTAGTGAAAAAGAATTTATCTTAAATTAAATAATGGCTCCATAGTTCAACTGGATACCTGCCTGCCGCAGGCAGGGAATATCAGATTTTTTTAATTAATATTTTTTAAAAAATCAAGTTATATGTTTGTAGTTTATGTAATTCAAAGTCAAAAAGATTCAAGATTATATAAAGGTTTTACAAAAGATATTGAGAAAAGATTAAAAGAGCATAATAGCGGAAAAACAAAATCAACAAAAGCTTATTTGCCATGGGTTTTAGTTTACTCTGAGAAAGTTTTCAGTAGAGTTGAAGCAAGAAAAAGAGAGAAATACCTTAAATCGGGAATTGGCAGAGATTATTTAAAAGAAATATTAAAAAAGGCTCCATAGTTCAACTGGATAGAATATCAGATTTCGGCTCTGACGGTTGAAGGTTCGAATCCTTCTGGAGTCACAAGTAGCAAAAAACCAAAGCGAAAGCTTTGGTTTTTTTGTTTTCTAAAAAATATAGATACCGATTAAATTTATTTAGCTTTTGAATTAAGAATAACAAAGCAATTCTAAAATACCTAAAACTAGGTATTTTTTTATATAAAAGAAATTTTTACTTTTATCTATATTCTTAAAAGATGATTATAAAGAGGCAAATTTTAGTATTATTTTTTCTGTTATTATTTATGTTTAATATTAAAGGGTATACACAAATAATTAAGTATAATAAAAATAAAGGATTTACACAAAACATTAAAAAGAATACAGGTGTTCTTACAGTGTTGGGTGATTATAATGAAGATTTATTGAAAATTTTTTCAATTCATTATAAAGTGCCTTTAATTATTATTTCTTCAAAAATATACCTCCCAGGAAAAGAATGTTTGGAGGTAAGGAAAATAGGAGGTGATACAGAAAATAGAAAGCTGGGTGGAGACACGGAAAAGAGGAAATTAGGAGGTGATACTGAAAACAGAAAATTAGGAGGAGACACGGAAAACAGAAAACTTGGTGGAGATACAGAGAACAGGAAGTTGGGAGGTGACACGGAAAACAGAAAGTTAGGTGGCGATATAGAGAATAGAAAATTAGGAGGTGACACGGAGAATAGAAAGCTTGGTGGAGATACAGAGAAAAGGAAGTTGGGAGGTGACACGGAAAACAGAAAGTTAGGTGGCGATATAGAGAATAGAAAATTAGGAGGTGATACAGAAAATAGAAAACTTGGTGGCGATACAGAAAACAGAAAGTTGGGCGGCGACACCTCGGTGTTAAAATGTAAAAAATTAGAGAAAGAAAGAGGGTTTGAAATATTACATGTAAATCCAAATGCAACGATTAAAGTATACTATCAAAAACAAATACATATTGTAAAAAACTTACAGGTAAAATATTAATTCTTCTTATTATGAAATCAATTTATTTAAGTGCTTTTTGTTTATTGTTAATGTCTTGTGCAACTGTACCCCAATTTACATATTATAAAAAAATTCCAAATGAAACCTTAACTATAGGGACCGAGGGAGTTGTTATAGAGGCTGAAGATGGTAGTTTTAAATGGGAGTCAGGAAAGGTCAACGATGTGACAAATTTTAAATTTAACAACGGTTGGAATTCATCGGGAGCAGCAACTAAAATTTCACTAAGCACAGAAAATTTTGCTGGATTAAATAAAGAAACCGCAACAAGAGTTAAAATTACAACGCCTTATTCTGATAAGACCTATTATGGTCTTTTAGAAATGGCAGGAATTTACTCTAAATGTAAAGACAAATCACCAGAAACTAGATCCTACTATGTACAGATCCCAAAAAGCTATATAGATGCTGCAGAAGGAGGTAGAGTCTCTGTAGTTTATGAATATTACTCCTGTGAAAGAGGGTATTTTTCTAACAATACCAAGGTGATAAAAAGGGCGATGACTACTTGGGTATTATGGTTGTCAGATAGGCCATTGTAAGGACTTTAAGAATTTATAAAAACCAAAGCGAAAGCTTTGGTTTTTTAGTTGAACTAATTTTTTTAGTATAAAAAAGAGGAACAAAAAATAAATTAAAAATTTGTATATTTATTTTCATCAAATAATATCAAAGCCATGAAGTTGGATTACAATACATTAACTAATGTATACAAATCACACAATAAGTATCTTGGAGGCAAATCTATTCAATTAGAAAACTTCAATATTAAAAAGCAACTGACTGACCTTTTTTGTCCTGGTCCAAATTTTTATTTTATAATAGATTCTCCTACGCTTACTATAGATTTTGTGAGTGATTCTATTCAAGAAATTTTAGGGATAAAACCAGAAAACTTAGAGCTAGCAAACTTTTTAGAGATTTTACACCCAGGAGATGTACAATTTTTTGTAAAATGCGAAGATTTAATAGCTTATTTTTTAACAAAAATTGTTAAGCCTAATAAAATAACAAGCTATAAAATAAATTATTGTTTAAGATTAAAAACCAAAGACAATAGTTATAAGTTGTTTTTATTGCAAATCATTACCCTAAAGGTAGATGAAAAAGGTTCTTTATTAAAGGTTTTTGACTCCTTTACAAATATTAACCACTTAACTTCTTTAAATAATTATAAATTATCATTTTTTGGGTTGGATGGAGAATTGTCTTACCCCGAAATAGATGTTTTTAAAGAAAATCCTTTTGACGATTATGTCCCGTTCAATATAAATGCAGAGGGACATCCTTTTACAAAAAGAGAATTTGAGATTATTAATTTTTTAGTAAAAGGTTTTAGCACAAAAGATATTTCTAATAAATTATTTATATCTCCTCAAACAGTTTTAACACATAGAAGAAATATTTTAAGAAAAACAAAAGCAAAGAATACACTAGAGTTGGTGGCAGATTTGCTAAGTAAAGGGTTTATTTAAAATACCTATTAAAGGGTATTTTTTTAATAAACGATCTTTTTTATTTTAGTTGCTTATTGATAAAATATGAATTATTGTAATATAAAATATAAGTTTATTTTGACATTTTCTTTTGCCTTAATTACTTTTTTAGGTTTTTCTCAAAGAGGTCCAGAGTATGCAACGAATGTTTCTTTTATAAGAAACGCTACCATTAAACAAGATTTAGAAACCTATTTAAATTACGAATTTAAAGTTAGTTCTCATTCAAAAGCAAGATTATATAACATATTCTAATTATAAATTAATACTTAAAACACAATTTTATGAAAAAAATAATCATTTTTCTTGTCTTAATGTCTACCGGCATTATAAACGCTCAAAAGCACATTGTTGTAGCATTTGCAGTTGGTAAAACAAGTTGTCAATACTCAACTGATACAGATTTAGGGTATCAAATTTATACTGGAAATTCTTCATCAAGTGCAAATAAATCAGCAAGAGATAGAGTAAAAAGAGACTATCCAAACTTAATTAGGGTTTCGGTTGAACAGAATGGTTGGAAAGCTGAAAAAGGAAATCACTTAGTGATTATTGAAGTAAAAACAAAATACCAAGGCTGTGATAAATATACTTATGGAGCTGGATTTGGCTTTAATAAAACTGAAGCTTTAAGAAATGCAAAAAAGAGTTTAGGAATGCGAAACTGGAATTGGGTTGAAAGTAAACACGGATACAAGCAAGTACATTATAGGTCATATTAAATGATAAATATTTTTATTTGAATTCCTATAGTTTATATAGAAGTTTAAAATTGTTTAATATTATAGCATGAAAAACATTTTTTTAGGAGTAACATTTTTTATAATTGCAAGCTCTTATTCTCAAACAAAACAAGAAACCGAAAATTAGGGAAAGTGACTTTAAAATATATTATTGGTAATTTTTCTGGATGCTTTGGAGAGACTTTTAGTGTTTTAAAAGAGGTAAGAGAGAATGCATTAGCAGATGTATATAAAAAGAATATCAATAGTTTACAATTAACCAATATAAAATTGATAAAGGCAGATGCCACAGGAACAAGTAGAAAATATAAGATAATTAAGAAAATAAAAAGCTCAAAATGAAATTATATTTAACGTTAAGTTGTGCTTTCTTATTGATTTTACTTGGTGTTCATCGACAAGAAGATGCTCACAATAAAGAGTCTTTAGAATCATTTAAAGTCTACTATTATTTTAAAATAGCAACATATCCAAGAAATGGAAATAGGTTGATTTTTTCTGAAGTAAAATCAGTTACTTGTAATTGGAATAAGAATTATGTTGGGTCGTCTCAAAGAACAGCCATTCAAATTCAATTTCACGATTGGTTTAGAGCAAGATATAGGTCAAATTTAAAGTATAAATTAGGTAATAATATTAATGTCTTTGAAAAGAAATCAGCTGCGGTAAAGGCATTAAATAGAGAAGTTGCATATTACAATAATAACAGAAATATAGACTATGCGATTAATTTTAATAGAAGATTTACGTATGTATGTAATGACAAATAAATATAAATATCGGGGGATGAAAAAATTATTTTTATTACTAACACTACTATTCGTTATAAACTCCTATTCTCAAACTAAACAGGAGACAGAGAAATGGATTTTAGATAAATTAAAATTATATTCTAAAAATTTTACAACTAATAATTTTTTGAGCTATAAAAAACCAACATTTAAGTTAGATGGAAATAATTTAATTATTAACTACAAATACAGTGAGGGTGTTTTTACAATTAATGGATTAAAAAAAATAACAATTCCAATTTGGGCAATAAAAGACATCAGGATGATAGAGTATAAAGATAGTTATGGTTACAAGGTATATAATTTTAAGTTTAATCTAGAGAAGTATTGTAAAGAATGTAGTATAAATGAAAGATGGGAGGAAACAGGATATAAAAGAGTAGAATATGAGTCTGTAAATAAATACGGAAGAAAAGTGATAAAAACAAAAAGATTGGCTAATAGAATTTATACTAAAAAATATCGGAACCAAAAGGAAATTACTTCAGTTGATGTTAGATTTGTATCTAAAGATCCTGAACAAGATTTTGTAGTGCGTTTCAATAAAGCCATCAAACATCTACAAACTTTGTACCCTAAGCGGGTTAAAAAGAAAGAAACTTTTTAGTAAAAAGAAATAAACTTTAAAATAGATAATTACAAATTTAAAACTCGTTTAAGATGATAAAAAAAATGAAAACGAATGTTATGTGGACAGTTGTATTATTTATAATTGTTCATGGAGTTGGTTGGTATATAGATGGTTTCGATTTGACAAAAAAATTCTTTTTAGAATATTGGTGGATCTGGTTGATTTTACCTTTTGCTTTACGCTTGTACGCTTGGTTTCGTAATTTAAAAAGAAAGGCATTTAATTATGGTGCAGGCATTAAAGAAGAAACACCAAAGAATGAGTAACAATTTTTTAAAGTGATAAAAGCAGGTCATCATATTAGACATCATATTTTATTTGTGCTACTTTGTTTTTTAAACAGTCAATTGTATGCTCAAAAAGAAAATATTGCCTCAGATTTTGTAGAAATACAAAAAGACACTTTAGGAAAACAGTATCATTTTTATATTTCTAAGTTTGTAGTAAGTGTAAAAGAGTATCAAGACTATCTTCGGTTTTTAGGTCTTAAATTACCAGAACCACCTAATTATGGGTGGAAAAATAAGACTTTACCAATGGTTTTAGTTTCCTATAAAGATGCTTTGAGCTACACTAACTGGATGACCGATGTATTTCAGGTTCAATTTAGATTGCCAACAGAAATAGAATGGATGTTAGCTGAAGACAGCAATCAAAAACAAATACATATATCTAAAGAAATTCCAATCTGTACAGATTGCGCTAGCCCAAATAAAAATGGAATTTACGGAATGAATGGCAACGTTTGGGAGTGGACATCTACTTTAAAGGACAAAGAATTCAACATTTTAAAAGGCGGTAGTTATGCAGATGATTCTAATAAAAATTTGAAAGAAAATACCTTTGCAATTAGTCCAAGTTTAAAGTTAATAGATGTTGGTTTTCGGTTGGTTATGGATGTAAATGAAATGAAGAAATACGAGTTTGCCTTTAAGGTAGATGAGATTCTGAAAAAACTATTTCCAGAATATACTAATATTAGAGTAGAGCCTTATGGACTTTATTTAAATGATGGAGAAATTTTATGGAAACAACAGCATGATATTGTGAAAATTGATTTCGGAAAGTTAAAATTAGAATTTTGCTGTTTGGAATACGCGAATTCAAAAAACAATTTGGAGCATAAAATAGTAGCGTTTCCTTTTGCAAAGAACGATGTAAAACTTATTAAAAAACTTGAGAAGTTAATCAACAAAAGAAACCTTGATTTATTTAAATAGATATGAAACTAAAATTGAATTTACTTTTTTTTTATGCGTGTTGTTTACAGCTCAACGCTCAACTCAACATTCCCGCTCATTTTGCGTATGTAAAAGAAGGGATTTATAAAGAGTATTCTAGAGATAGTTCACAAGTGTATGAGCAAAAAATAGCAACTTTTTATATGTATCGATTTGAGGTAAGCGGAATGGATTATTTAAGGTTTTTAAGAGCTTCAAATAAACAAATACCTAAAGATTTAGACTTAAAAAGACCTGTGGTCAACGTTGCTTATTCTGATGCTCAGGCTTATTGTAGATGGTTACAATCAATTTATAAACTTCACTTTAGGCTTCCTACAAAAGAAGAATGGGAGTTTGCAGCAAGAGGAGGGAATTTTGACAATGATAATTATATATATCATAAAGCCTTGCCTAATGACTATGTGGTTTATATAGGGAACTCAAAAGAAAAACCAAATTGCACAAGTTGCATGCAACCAAATGAATTAGGTATATATGGAATGGTTGGTAATGTTTGGGAGTGGACAGAGCAACGGTTAAAAGGTTTTGATACATTTATTGTTGGCGGAAGTTTTTTTGAAGATGCAAACCATGTAAAAGTTACTACTAAAAAAGCAATAAATATGGATCGAAAACAAAAAGATCTAGGTTTTAGAATGGTTGTTTATGCTAAAGAATTTGAGTTGTATTTAAATAAGAAAAAGAAAGAATAATAATTAATGAGATTTACACAACCGCCATATCCAACAGTGTTTTTTAGCGAAAAAATAGTTGTTAAATGTAATGAATGTAATGGTGTTGGAATCGTTAAAACAACGTTGGGTAAATATATAATTCCATTTCCTCATGATCACAAATCTACGTTTACTTGTACAAGTTGCGGAGTTATAAAAAAGTACTCAAAAGAGTGGCACGGATATTATCAAGGCTTTTTAACGATACCTTGCGGTTTTTGTGGTAGCAGTATTGTTCATGCTACCAAACCAGAAAAAAAAAGAACAAAGACTACTCA
Organism: Polaribacter huanghezhanensis; assembly: GCF_030444335.1. NCBI lineage: Bacteria > Pseudomonadati > Bacteroidota > Flavobacteriia > Flavobacteriales > Flavobacteriaceae > Polaribacter > Polaribacter huanghezhanensis. The sequence goes on from NZ_CP128595.1 coordinate 1,264,760, forward strand.
AATAAAATGTGAGGCTTGTAAGAAAGAAAAAGAATATCAATTAAAATGGTATCGATATCGAAAAGACAAATCTATCGACCCTTATTTCGGATTAGATTTATGGCTTCAGATTAATTTTAAAAAGCATTTTTTATGGGTTTATAATTTGGAGCATTTAAAATATTTAAAAGAATATATCGCGTCTAAATTAAGAGAAGATAATGATAGGCATAAGTATTCTATGATTACAAACCTTCCACAATGGATTAAGTCTGCTAAAAACCGAGATGCCCTTTTAAAAAAACTGAATACGCTAGAAAAGGAAATTAAAAAAATAAATATGGCTTAAAAAAAAGCAAGTAATAAATTTTACTTGCTTTTTTATTTTTAAAAGGATTTAATTTTATAAAGCTTTCAAATTAGCAATTGTTGCTGTCGGATTATCACTTTTAAAAACAAAACTCCCGGCAACCAAAACATCAGCACCAGCTTCAACCAATGCATTTGCATTTTGATCTGTTACTCCGCCATCAATTTCAATTTGACAATTGGAGTTTGAAAACTCTATTAAATGTTTTAACTGACTTACTTTTTTGTAGGTGTTTTCTATAAATGATTGTCCGCCAAAACCAGGATTGACACTCATAATACACACCAAATCTAAATCAGCAATGACATCTTCTAAAACGGCAATTGGCGTGTGCGGATTCAAAGCAACTCCTGCTTTCATTCCTGCTGCTTTTATAGCTTGAATTGTTCTGTGTAAATGGGTACAAGCTTCGTGATGTACTGTTAAAATATTAGCGCCTAAATCGGCAAAAGTTGTAATATATCTATCAGGATCTACAATCATTAAATGTACATCAATTGTTTTTGTAGCATGTTTAGAAATTGCTTTTAAAACGGGCATTCCAAAAGAAATATTTGGCACAAAAACGCCGTCCATAATATCAATATGAAACCAATCGGCTTCACTATTGTTTACCATTTCGATGTCGCGTTGTAAATTGGCAAAATCTGCCGCTAAAATTGAAGGTGCTATTAACTTGTTCATTTGTTTGTTGTTGTGTTGTTATTTTGCAAAGGTAATTAATTTGTCATTGTATGGAACGACCCAATCCCTTAAAAATACAACAATAATTTATTAAAAAATGCGACACATAGACACATAGTAAAACTGACTTTATTTCTATTTGATAAAGCAGAAAAGTTTAAGAGAGGTTTAGCCCTGATTGAAGTGGCATCCTTTTTTACTGTCAGTTCGAGTGAATTTTGAAGAATGAAAAATTAGTACCTGCCTGTCGGCAGACAGGTCGAGAACAGAAGTGAAAAAGATATAACGAAAAGCAGGAAATAGCTTCAAAAAGAAAACTCCCGAAATAATTTCGAGAGTTTTACAGTTTTATTTATAAATAACGACTAACCAAGGTACGTCATTAAAATTTTACTTCTTGATGTATGTTTTAATCTGCGAATTGCTTTTTCTTTAATTTGACGAACACGCTCACGAGTTAAATCGAACGTTTCACCAATTTCTTCTAAAGTCATTGGTTGGTGTTCCCCTAAACCAAAGTATAATTTTACTACATCTGCTTCTCTTGGAGTTAGTGTTTCTAAAGCTCTAGAAATTTCTACTCGTAAAGATTCGTGCAATAACGCTCTGTCTGGATTTGGAGATTCACCTGAATTTAATACATCGTATAAGTTAGAGTCTTCTCCTTCAATTAATGGTGCATCCATTGAGACGTGGCGACCAGAATTTTTCATTGATTCTTTTACGTCATTTACAGTCATGTCTAATTTCTTAGCAATTTCTTCTGCACTTGGTGGACGTTCGTTTTCTTGTTCTAAGAAAGCGTACATTTTATTGATCTTGTTGATAGAGCCAATTTTGTTTAACGGCAAACGGACAATTCTAGATTGTTCTGCCAATGCTTGTAAAATAGATTGACGAATCCACCAAACGGCATACGAGATAAATTTAAATCCACGAGTTTCATCAAAACGTTTTGCCGCTTTAATCAATCCTAAATTACCTTCATTTATTAAATCTGGTAAAGTTAATCCTTGATTTTGATATTGTTTTGCTACCGAAACAACAAAACGTAAATTAGCTTTTGTTAACTTTTCTAAAGCGATTTGATCTCCGGCTTTTATACGTTGTGCTAATTCTACTTCTTCATCGGCAGTAATCAAATCAACCTTCCCTATTTCTTGTAAATATTTATCTAATGATGCAGTTTCTCTATTAGTAACCTGCTTGGTAATTTTAAGTTGTCTCATTCTATTTTACTGGTTTTATTAAAGAGCAACAGCACTCTACATACCCTTATACGCTCAATAATCAGTTTATGTTACAAAAAATAAAGATTTATTTTTTTAATTTATAAAATGATGCTTTTTTAAGCAACGATAATGGTTTTTTTTTAATGGTTTTTTTTTTATTTATTATGTTTCAATTATTTTTTGTAAATTGCTCTCCGATAGGTATTGGGGGATTTCTATCAAAAAACCAAAAAGCCATTTACTAATGTAAATGGCTTTTTATTTTTGACTTATTTTTGATTAGAACAATCCGTTTATTTGAGCATCAATTCTATCAATAATATAGCCTAAATCTTCTTGATTGTCTACAAAATCTAAATTATCTACATCTATAATTAATAACTTTCCTTTTTTATAGGTAGAAATCCAAGCTTCATAACGTTCGTTTAATCTGCTTAAATAATCTATGCTAATAGAGTTTTCGTAATCTCTTCCTCTTTTATGAATTTGCCCAACTAAATTGGGAATGCTTGAACGTAAGTAGATTAATAAATCTGGTGGAGTTACTAATTTTTCCATCAACTCAAATAAAGAACTGTAATTTTTAAAATCTCTATTGGTCATTAATCCCATTGCGTGAAGATTTGGCGCAAAAATATGTGCATCTTCATAAATGGTTCTGTCTTGAATTATTTTTTTACCAGTTTCTCTTAATTCTAAGATTTGTCTAAACCGACTATTTAAAAAGAAAACTTGTAAGTTAAAAGACCAACGTTCCATTTCTGCGTAAAAATCATCTAAGTACGGATTTTCATCAACAGATTCAAAATGAGGTTTCCAGTTGTAATGTTTGGCTAATAATTTGGTTAAAGTGGTTTTTCCTGCTCCAATATTTCCTGCAATGGCTACATGCATAATTTATTTTTTCTAAAAGATTTTAAAAGGGTCGATAAAGTTAATCAAATTTTAGAATTAGCAATGCATTTAACAAATCAATTTATAACCATAGCCTCTTACGTTTATAATTTGAACATTTTCGTCTACTTGTAATTTTTTTCTGAGCTTCGCGATAAAAATATCCATGCTTCTGGTATAAAATAAGCATTCATTTTTATAATTAAATATTTTTTAGAATAAGAATACATTAGTCTCACAAAAGCATTAAATATTCGCTTTTTTTAATTCGAATTTGTGCGTATTTTCGTCAAATGAATTTTAAAATTGCAACTGCTTTATTTGCTTCCTTTTTTAAAACCTTAGGATATTTATTTCTGTTTATGGTTTTTGGGCTTTTTTTAGATAGCACATACATGTCGGCTATTTTTCCACAGACTCAGCACTTGGCAACTTTTGTAATGCTAATTGGTTTTGCAATTTTATATTATCGTTCTGCTTCTAGGTTAAGAGAACAGATGATTTACGCAGTTATTATTGGGTATATTGGCGAGCATTTATTTTCTATCGGATTAGGAATGTACACCTATCGATTAGGAAATGTACCACATTATGTTCCGCCAGGCCATGCAATTGTATTGATAACAACCATGTATTTTTGTAAAGATGCTGTTGTTAAAACATATAGAAAACTTCTAGAAAAAATATTTACCATTTTTATACTAGTCTACGCCACACTATTTTTAATTTTTGCTGGTGATGTCTTCGGGTTTGTAATGTCTTTGCTCGTAATCTTCTTACTGAGAAATAAGCCAAGAGAACGTTTGTTTTATTTAAGTATGTACATTGCTGTTGCTTTTTTAGAAATTATTGGTACAAATTACCAATGTTGGTTTTGGCCAGAAACGGCTTGGAATACAATTCCATTTTTAAAAAGTGCAAACCCGCCAAGCGGAATTAGCTTGTTCTATTTTTTATTAGATTTAGGTAGTTTGTGGTTGTATAAACAACGACACAAAATTGCTTGGGCAAGAATGAAAAGTATTAGAAAATTGACGGAGAATTAAAAGGTTTCGCTAACGTGTTTGTATATGGAAAGTTGCGTGTTTGCGTGCGAGGATTTTCCGAAGGAAAATCAGACGTAGTAAACGTGCAACGACCTTTGTTTTAGCACAACACCAGCAATTTTTTATATACGTTGTTAGCTTTTAGTGCTTTACCTGTTATTTCCCGACTATTATAGCACAATTATCTTCTGGTTTTAAGGGGTTGCACGATGTACTTTTACAACTTTTTAATGCTCCTAAAAGTGAAGTGCGAATATTGACTAAATCTCTAATTTTTTCGTCCAATAAGTTAACCTTTTCTTCAATCTTTTCTGAAATGTTATTGCAAGTGGCTTCATTAACATCAATCATATCCAATAATTCAGCCACTTCATTTAGGGTAAACCCAAAACTTTTAATCAATTTTACAGCTTGTAACCGATTCTCTGTTTTTTCCGAATATTCTTTATAATTATTGAACTGATGCTCTTTTTTACCTTTAGCAATTAATCCTTTCTTTTCATAAAAACGAATGGTGTCTCTTGAAAGCCCTGTTTTATTAGATAATTCTCCTATTAACATATTTTAAATAAAATTTAACATTATTTTTAATAACCATAGACTATACTCCAATGTATATATTTGTAAATATAAATAAATAATTCAAAAAAAATGGAAGCAACACAAAGAAAAACAAATTATCCAAGAGCCATTGGAGCAGGCGTAATTACCTCTGTCGCAATTTCAATTGTAATGGTAATTGCCACTAAAACAGGTATTTCTCCTTTCCCAAAACCAGTAGGTTTAGCATTTGTCCAACTTTTTTTACCAAAAGCACCTCTACCGTTAGGGCTTCTTTTTCACACATTATATGTTACTTTTTGGTCAGTAATTTACATTACGTTTTTTAAGAAAAGAAATTTTATTAACGCCATTTGGCTTGCTTTGGCTCTATGGATAGGGGTCTTAACAATTTTCTTTCCTGTTTTAGGATGGGGATTTTTCGGTTTGGCAATAAGCCCAAAACTTATTGTTGCCTCGTTAATTCCACACGCTTTATTTGCAGTTATAATATGGCGAACAAGCCTTTTAATGTTTCCTAAAAAAGAGGCTAAAGGTCAATAAAACTAAAACATAATAATTAAAAAAAACAAAAATGGATACTACATCAAATAAATTTAATATTAGCATAGAATATTGTGTACCTTGTGATTACAGCGATTATGCAATTAAGGAAACAACATCACTAATTAAAAATTTTCAGCATAACATTAATCAATTAGCCTTAATTACAGGCAGTAAAGGAGTTTTTGACATTAAAGTTGATGATGAAATAATTTTTTCAAAAACCGTATTAAATCGCTATCCCAATACTGGAGAATTAGTTGATTTGATTAAAGAAAAAAAAGGGTTATAAATATGAAGCAATTCATTTTTATTTCGGTACTAATGATTTTAATTTCGAGTTGCGAAACTAAAAAAAGTAAAACGCTATCTTTTGCAAGAAAACCTCTTGAAACAGTTAAACAAGAAGGAATTGCAATTGAAGTTTACAATTTTGAAAACTTCAAGCCTTTTTTAAATCAAAAAAATGACACTACTTATGTAGTTAATTTTTGGGCGACTTGGTGTGTTCCTTGTGTAAAAGAATTACCAAATTTTGAAAAAATAAATGAAGAATACAGCAATAAAAAAGTAAAAATAATATTGGTAAGTTTGGATTTTGCTAATAAAATTAAAACTCAACTTATTCCATTTATTCAAAAAAAAGGAATAAAATCAAAAGTAATACTACTCAATGAACCAGATGCAAATTCTTGGATTTCAAAAATAGATAAAGATTGGACAGGAGCTGTGCCTGCTACTTTAATTTACAATAAAAATCATAGAAAATTTTATTCAAAACCTTTTACATATAATGAATTAAAAACAGAAATAAATAACCACTAAAATTTAAAAAAAATGAATCTATTAAAAATATTACTCCCATTGTTATTAATTAATGTGTCTTGTAACGATTCTGGATGCTGTGCTAAACCACAAAATAACGGACAGGTGTCTCAAGCGAAAATTAAAAACACCCAAAAAAGTTACGGTTATGATATTGGAGATATAGCTACCGATTTTAAATTGAAAAATATTGACGGAAAAATGGTGTCATTGGCAGATTATAAAGACGCGAAAGGATTTATTGTTGTTTTCACAGCAACTCACTGCCCATTTTCAAAGGCTTATGAAGATAGGATAGTTGCATTGGATAAAAAATACAAATCAAAAGGATATCCGGTAATAGCTATTAACCCAACTAATCCTGAAAAATATGAAGCAGATAGCTATGAAAATATGCAAATTTTGGCAAAGAAAAAAGGGTTTACTTTCCCTTTTCTGTTAGATGTAGGGCAAAAAATATTCCCTCAATATGGTGCTACAAACACTCCGCATTTTTTTGTACTTGAAAATACAAGTCAGGGAAACAAAGTGGCTTACATAGGAGCTATGGATGACAATGCTCAAGACCCAAGTGGCGTTACTAAAAGATATGTTGAAGATGCTGTTGATGCTTTAATTGCTGGTAAAAAGCCAAAAATCACAAAAACAAAAGCAATAGGTTGTGGTATAATTCGGTAAAGTTTTGGATATTGTAGGGAGAAAATTATTAAAAAAATGTCAGTATTAAAATCAATCCCTTTATTTATCCTTGCAGGGTTTTGTGAAATAGGAGGTGGCTATCTAATTTGGATTTGGCTAAAAGAAGGCAAATCAGTTTGGTATGGAGTTATAGGTGGAATAATTCTTGCCTTGTATGGCGTTGTAGCCACTTTTCAGACTCAAAATTTTGCCCGAGTGTATGCCACTTATGGTGGGGTTTTTATTGTAATGTCGCTATTATGGTCAATGAAATTTGACAATTACTCGCCTGACAAATACGATATTATCGGAGCATTAATTGCTTTATTGGGAGTTGCCATTATTTATTACGCACCGAGAAATTGAAAAAGAATATAAAATCTTAAATATATACAAGCTATTCAATTCAACAGAATAAACAAAACTCCGAAAAAGTGTGAAAACACACTTTTTCGGAGTTTTTATTGTAACGTAAAGTTATTTTTTCGGCTTGGAATTTTTCATTCCAACACTAAATGCTCAATCTTGCTAAAGTTGTTTAGTTTCGGCAATTTTTCCAGCATTAAAGCTAACTTTAATGATATCGAACGTTTTAATGTTTTATATCAAACGTTAGCGAAGTTACCGAAAAATGAATTTAGAAACAAGCTAAATTGTTATTTCGCTATAAAACAAAAAACCTCAAACAAATGTGTTTGAGGTTTTTAATATATGGTGTTTAGTTTTCTAGAAACCAAACGCTTCTTTTACTTTATCTACATAATCTAATTTTTCCCAAGTAAACGTTTCTACTTCTTGCGAAACGGTTTCTCCCATTGGGTTAGAAAATGTTACTGTTTTTACTTCTGGAGTTCTTCCCATATGTCCGTAAGCAGCAGTTTCAGAATAAATAGGTGTTCTTAATTTTAAACGTTGCTCAATAAAGTATGGGCGCATATCAAAAATACTTTCCACAACTTTACTAATTTCTCCGTCTGTTAAACTTAAGGTGGATGTTCCGTAGGTTTCAACATTAATACTTGTTGGTTTTGCAACTCCAATTGCATACGAAACTTGTACCAAAACTTCTTTACAAACTCCTGCGGCAACTAAATTTTTAGCAATATGTCTTGTTGCATAGGCTCCAGATCTATCCACTTTAGAAGGGTCTTTTCCAGAAAAAGCTCCACCACCGTGAGCGCCTTTTCCACCGTAGGTATCAACAATAATTTTTCGTCCTGTTAATCCAGTGTCACCATGTGGTCCACCAATAACAAATGTTCCTGTAGGGTTGATGTGATATGTAATTTTATCGGTAAATAGTGCTTGAATATCTGCAGGTAATTTTGCAATGACTCTCGGAATTAAAATGTTTACAATGTCAGATTTAATTTTTGCTAACATCACTTCGTCACTTTCATCAAAATCATCGTGCTGAGTCGAAACAACAATGGCATCAATTCTTTGCGGAATATTATCATCAGAATATTCAATAGTTACTTGAGATTTTGCATCTGGACGTAAATAGGTAATGTCTTTATTTTCGCGTCTTAATTCGGCCAACTCAATCAACAAGCGATGCGATAATTCTAACGCCAAAGGCATGTAATTTTCTGTTTCATCAGTTGCGTAACCAAACATCATTCCTTGATCTCCAGCGCCTTGCTCTTCTTTGTTTGCTCTGTCAACTCCTTGATTAATATCAGGTGATTGTTCGTGTATTGCAGAGAAAACTCCACAAGAATTCCCATCAAACATGTAGGCACTTTTTGTGTATCCAATTTTGTTAATTACATCTCGTGCAATTTGTTGAACATCTAAATAGGTATTTGATTTTACTTCTCCAGCCAACACAACTTGTCCTGTGGTAACCAAAGTTTCACAAGCAACTTTTGATGCAGGATCAAAAGCTAAAAAATTATCGATTAAAGCATCAGAAATCTGATCGGCTACTTTATCTGGGTGACCTTCTGAAACGGATTCAGAAGTAAATAAGTATGACATAGTATTCTTCTTTTTTTAAATGAATTGAAAAATAAAAAGAGATTGCTTGGTCGCTAAAAAGGAGTAGATAATTACTGCTTTAGCTTTTTTGTCATTCTGAATTTATTTCAGAAGGTACTGAAACTAGTTCAGTACAAGAGGTTGCAATCAGTTCAAATTTTTCCTCGAAATATCGACTACAAAGGTACAGCTAAAATTGACACTAAAAAATGAATTGTGTTAAAAAACATGTAAATAGAAAATTAAATGATATCAAAAAAAATAAAAAAAGCAGCAATAAATTAGGATATTAATTTTTTCTTACTGAATATTTGCACTCAGAAAGTTCATCACTTATTGACAATGTTATCAAGAAAGGCAGAGGGATTAGACCCGATGAAGCCTTAGCAACCCTTTACACTTAGTGAAGAAGGTGCTAAATTCTACTTAATTTCAGATTCATTTATCAGAAATTGGATAGATAACTCAAAAAACAATTACTGACGAGTACTTGTAATAATTCTTTATAACATTTTTCTAGTAAGTACATCAATTTATTGATGCATTTGACTTTTGATTTAATCATTTATTAACTCAAAAAACAAGAAAAATGAGTACACAAAAATTCGCAACCAATGCGTTGCACGCCGGACATGATGTTCAGCAACATGGAGGAGCAAGGGCTGTTCCTATTTATCAAACAACCTCGTATGTTTTTAACAATTCAGAACATGCAGCAAATCTTTTTTCATTAAAAGAATTAGGGTTTATTTACACGCGATTAAACAATCCTACAAATCAAATTTTGCAAGATCGTTTAGCGGCTTTAGAAGGTGGAGTTGGAGCCGTAGTTTTTGCTTCAGGAACAGCAGCAATTGCAACAGGATTGCTTACACTTTTAAAAGCCGGAGATCATATTGTGGCTTCAAGTAGTTTGTATGGCGGAACCTATAATTTGTTAAATGTAACTTTACCGAGATTAGGAATTACAACCACTTTTGTTGATGCTGATAATCCAACTAATTTTGCAGCTGCTGTACAAGAAAATACAAGAGCATTTTTTGTAGAATCTTTAGGAAATCCAAAATTAGATGTTTTAGATTTAAAAGCAATTTCTGTTCATGCAAAAGCAGCAAAAGTTCCTTTTATTGTAGATAATACAGTAGCAACTTCAGTGTTGGTAAAACCTATTGAACATGGTGCAGATATTGTAATTCATTCGCTAACAAAATATATTGGCGGACAAGGAACTTCGTTAGGAGGAGCAATTATTGATGCGGGAACTTTTAATTGGGCAAATGGTAAGTTTCCTGAATTTACAGAACCTTCAGCAGGATATCACGGTTTAAAATATTACGAAACTTTAGGCGCAGCATCTTATACTTTTAAATTAATTTTAGAAGGATTGCGTGATTTTGGTGGCGCATTAAGTCCAACAAATGCGTTTAATATTATTCAAGGATTAGAAACATTACCAATTAGAATTCAACAACATTCCCAAAACGCATTAGCATTGGCAAAATGGTTAGAAGAACAAGCCGAGGTTGCTTGGGTAAATTACCCTGGGTTAGAAAGTAGCAAATATAAAAATTTAGCAGATAAATATTTGCCAAACGGACAAAGTGGCTTGGTAACTTTTGGAGTAAAAGGCGGATTTGAATCCGCAAAAATAATAGCAGATAACACAACATTATTTTCATTATTGGCAAATATTGGCGATACCAAGTCATTAATTATTCATCCTGCGAGCACAACGCATCAGCAATTGTCAGAAGAAGAACAAAAAAATGCTGGAGTTTCTCAAGATTTAATTCGATTGTCTGTTGGTTTGGAAGATGTAGAGGATTTAAAAGCAGATTTACAAGAAGCGTTTGCAAAGATTCAGCAAGAAGTTTTGGTATAGATTTTAGACTTCACAGGTTTTAAAAACTAGTGAGGTCTTTTAAAAAACATAGAAAGAAGATGAAAAGGAATGTGCCTTTTATTAAAGTTCTTAATTATGCTACAGAAAGTGGAATTCAATTCAAAAACATTCAATTAAGTTATCAATTGTTCGGAAAAGAATTGGGTACCGCTCCTGCGGTATTGGTAAATCACGCATTAACTGGTGATAGTAATGTTGCTGGGGAAAAGGGTTGGTGGAAAGATTTAATCGGAAAAAATAAAGCGATTGACACGAATAATTACACGGTTTTGGCTTTTAACATTCCTGGAAATGGTTTTGATGGTTTTGTGATTGATGATTATAAAAATTTTATTGCAAGAGACATTGCGAAACTGTTTTTAATCGGATTAAAAGAGTTACAAATTGAACAACTTTTTGGTTTGATTGGAGGTTCTTTAGGTGGTGGAATTGCTTGGGAAATGGTCGTTTTAAATCCAAAAATCACACAACATTTTATTCCGGTTGCAACCGATTGGAAATCGACTGATTGGTTGATTGCAAATTGTCAGATTCAAGAACAATTTTTAATAAATTCTAGGAATCCAGTTCACGATGCACGCATGCACGCCATGTTGTGTTACAGAACTCCAGCCTCTTTTAAAGAACGTTTTCAGCGCTCAAAAAATGATGAATTAAAAATATTTAATGTAGAAAGTTGGTTGTTACATCACGGGAAAAAATTGCAAGAACGTTATCAATTATCCTCTTATAAATTGATGAATCAACTATTAAAATCAATTGATGTAACCAATAATGGTAAAAAAGGAGTTGAAATTTTAGATCGTATTGAAGCGGCGATTCATATTGTTGGCGTGAATTCAGATTTGTTTTTTACGGCGGAAGAAAATAAAGAAACGCATCAGAAATTAGCAATTACAAAAGCAAATGTTACGTACAACGAAATTAATTCGGTACACGGACACGATGCTTTTTTAATAGAATACAAACAATTACAAAAAATTATTGAACCGATATTTAATAAAGGTTTGAACAAAAACAACATGAAAGTATTAAAATTTGGTGGGAAATCTTTGGCAAATGGAGAAGGATTACAAAATGCCATAAATATTATTGCAAGTAAAATTGAAGCTGGAGAAAATATCACAGTTGTAGCTTCTGCAAGAGGAGACTCTACAGACGAATTAGAAGAAATTTTAGAGAAAGCAGCAAGTAATACATCGTATAAAGAGCAGTTAGCAACGTTTAAAAAGTATCAATTAGAAACCAATGTACAAGTAGATTTTTCAAAAGAATTTTTAAAGCTAGATACCATTTTTGAAGGTGTACAATTGTTAGAAGATTATAGTCAGAAAATTAAAGATGAAGTCTTGGCGCAAGGCGAATTGTTATCTGTTAAACTGATTGAAAGTTTATTAAAAGAACGCAATATCAACGCCCATGCAGTTGATGCAAGACAATTGATAATTACCGATGAAATTTTTGGAAATGCACAACCTATCAACAAAATTTCGAAAGAAAAAGTACAGCATTATTTTAAAGAGCATCAGACTGAGGTACTTGTTATCACGGGTTTTATCGGAGCTAATCTCAAAAATCAAACAACAACATTAGGTAGAAACGGAAGTAATTATACGGCGGCTTTATTGGCGAATTATTTAGATGCAGAAGAGTTGCAAAATTACACGCATGTAAACGGAATTTTTACTGCAAATCCAGATTTGGTGACTGACGCAAAAAAAATTGAACAATTATCGTTTTCTGAAGCGAATGAAATGGCAAATTTCGGAGCAACCATTTTACACGCAAAAACAATCATTCCGTTGTTAGAGAAAAACATCAATTTACGGGTTTTAAATACCTTTAATAAAAATGACAAAGGAACTTTAATTACATCAAAAGCTACTGAAAAAGGGATCAAATCTATTTCTGTTTTAGAAGATATTGCACTCATCAATTTTGAAGGCAGAGGTTTGCTAGGAAAAGTGGGTGTTGATGCAAGAATTTTTAAAACTTTGAGTGATAGAAATATTAGCGTAAGTATCATTTCTCAAGGATCTTCAGAAAGAGGAATAGGTTTAATTATCAATAAAAATAAGGCAACCGAAGCAGTTTTGGCACTCGAAAAAGAATTCGAAAATGATTTTTATACACAAGATGTACATCAGATTTCTATTGTTGATCATGTGGCAGTAATTTCAATTATTGGTCAAGATTTAAGCGAGTTTCATCATCCGTATAACGCGTTGATAAAAAATCAAATTGTACCGTTATTATTCAACAATACGATTACTGGAAAGAACGTGAGTTTAGTGGTGAAAAAAGAACAATTACATAAAGCTGTAAATGTAATTCACGGACAAGTTTTTGGCATTGCTAAAAAAGTAAATATTGCTGTTTTCGGAAAAGGATTGGTCGGCGGAACCTTAATCAATCAGATAATAGAAAACACAAAATCGATTTTAGAACGACGAAAAATTCAATTAAATATTTTTGCGATTGCAAACTCAACAAAAGTAATTTTAAACGAAAAAGGGGTTTCTAAAAATTGGAAAAACGAATTGTTAGAAAAAGGAACAGAAAACAGTTCTATTGAAGCAGTAATTCAGTTTGCCAAACAACATCATTTAGAAAATTTAATAGCGGTTGATAATACGGCGAATGCCGATTTTGTTGCAAATTATATTCCGTTAGTAGAAGCTGGATTCGATTTGGTTTCATCCAATAAAATTGCCAATACCATTTCTTTTTCTTTTTATAAAGAATTGAGAGGTAAGTTGAAGGAATACAAAAAAGAATATTTGTACGAAACCAATGTTGGTGCAGGATTACCTTTGATTGATACCATTAAACTACTGCACGAATCTGGAGAAAATATCACCAGAATTAGAGGTGTTTTTTCGGGCTCGTTAAGTTATTTATTCAATCAATTTTCTTCGGATGATGTTCCATTTTCAACGATTTTACAAGAAGCAATTGATTTAGGATTTACAGAGCCAGATCCGCGAGAAGATTTATGCGGAAATGATGTTGCAAGAAAATTATTGATTCTAGCTCGAGAACTCGATTTAGAAAACGAGTTTGAAGATATTGTAATTGAAAATTTAATTCCAACCGAGTTTAGAGAAATTTCTTCTGATGCGTTTTTATTCAATTTAAATCAATTAGATAGCACGTTTCAAGAGAAGAAATTAGCACAAAAAGAAAATCATGTATTGAGATATATTGGCGATTTGTCGGGAAATTTATTTCAAAATAAAGGAGAGTTAAATGTAAAACTAGAGTCGGTTCCACAAAGTTCTCCTTTAGGTTCTTTAAAGGGTTCGGATGCTATTTTTGAGATTTACACAGAATCGTATGGAGAACAACCTATTGTGATTCAGGGAGCTGGCGCTGGAGCAAAAGTGACCGCTCGCGGTGTTTTTGGAGATATTTTACGATTGGCAAAAAATAATAATTAAAAAGAAAAAAAGAATCAAGAAGAAAGACAGTTCTTGTTTAAGCATAAAAATCTAGGTTCCTGATTCTAGTAGCGTAGCTATCTAACATTAAAAAAAAAATAATGAAACACCATTTCGAAACAGAAGCCATTAGAAGTCAAACAGAAAAATCACAATTTTCTGAACATTCTGTGCCGTTATATCTTACTTCAAGTTTTGTATTTGATGATGCAGAAGATATGCGAGCTTCGTTTGCAGAAGAAAAAGAAAAGAATTTATACAGCCGATTTTCAAATCCGAATACCACAGAATTTGTCAATAAAATTGTTGCCATGGAAAAAGCAGAAGGGGGTTATGCTTTTGCAACAGGAATGGCAGCTGTGTTTTCAACTTTTGGAGCATTGTTAAATGCAGGAGACCATGTGGTTTCTTGTCGCTCTGTTTTTGGTTCTACACACACCTTATTTACAAAATATTTACCAAAATGGAATATTGAAACCAGTTATTTTAGAGTAAATGAAGTTGATAAAATTGAAAGTTTAATTCAGCCAAACACAAAAATTTTATATGCAGAAACGCCAACTAACCCAGCTGTAGATATTTTAGATTTAGAACTTCTTGGGCAACTCGCAAAAAAACACAATTTATTATTGGTGATAGACAATTGTTTTGCAACACCATATTTGCAAAACCCAATTGATTTTGGCGCTGATATTGTGATTCATTCGGCAACAAAATTAATAGACGGGCAAGGAAGAGTTTTGGGCGGAGTAGCCGTTGGGAAATCAGCATTGATTCGAGAAATTTATTTGTTTTCAAGAAATACGGGTCCGGCAATGTCTCCTTTTAATGCGTGGGTGTTGTCAAAAAGTTTGGAAACGTTGGCGGTAAGAGTAGAAAAGCACTGCGAAAATGCGTTAAAAGTTGCTGAGTTTTTAGAGACGCATCCAAAAGTAAATCTGGTAAAATATCCTTTTTTAAAATCGCATCCGCAGTATAAAATTGCAAAAAAGCAAATGCTTTTAGGGGGAAATATTATTGCTTTTGAAGTGCAAGGAGGAATTGAAAAAGGGAGAAATTTTTTAAATGCCGTTGCGCTTTGTTCATTATCAGCAAATTTAGGAGATACAAGAACCATTGTTACACATCCTGCGAGTACAACACACAGTAAATTATCTTTAGAAGATAGATTAGAATCTGGAATTACTGACGGATTGGTTCGAGTTTCTGTCGGATTAGAACACGTAAACGATATTATAAACGATTTAAAACAAGCTTTAGACTTATAATGTCTGTTCGAGCGCAGTCGAGAACTTTAAAAAATAAAATGATGTATGATGTAAAAGAAGAACTCCAAAAAAGAATCCTTGTGTTAGATGGCGCAATGGGAACCATGTTGCAAGCCTATAAATTTTCTGAAGAAGATTTTAGAGGTGAGCGATTTAAAGAGTATCCAACTCCTTTACAAGGAAATAACGATTTGCTTTCAATTACACAACCACAAGCTATAAAAGAGATTCATGCAAAATATTTTGAAGCTGGTGCAGATATCATTGAAACCAACACATTTTCTGGGACTACCATTGCGATGGCAGATTATCAACTAGAAAATTTGGTGTATGAGTTGAATTATCAATCAGCAAAAATAGCCAAAGAAGTTGCGAATGAATTTACAAAAAGAGAACCAAATAAACCTCGTTTTGTAGCAGGTTCAATTGGACCGACAAACAGAACTGCAAGTATGTCTCCAGATGTTAATGACCCTGGTTACAGAGCAGTAACTTTTGATGAATTACGAATTGCCTATAAACAACAAGTGGAAGCGTTGGTTGATGGTGGAGTCGATTTGTTATTGGTAGAAACTGTTTTTGATACTTTAAATGCAAAAGCAGCTTTGTTTGCGATTGAACAAGTAAAAGAAGAAAAAAATAGTGACATTCCGATTATGTTAAGCGGAACAATAACGGATGCTTCAGGAAGAACATTGTCTGGTCAAACTGCAGAAGCTTTTTTAATTTCAGTATCTCATATTCCATTATTGTCTGTCGGATTTAATTGTGCATTAGGCGCAAACTTATTGCAGCCTCATTTAGAAGCAATTGCCAATAAAACGGATTTCGCAATTTCTGCACATCCAAATGCAGGATTACCAAATGCATTTGGAGAATATGATGAAACTCCAGAAGAAATGGGAGAACAAATAGAAGAATATTTAAAGAGAGATTTAATCAATATTATAGGAGGATGTTGTGGTACAACTCCAGAACATATTCGTGTTATTGCGAAGATTTCCGCTAAATACAAACCACGAAATATTGTCACCTTGAGTGCGGTCGAAAGGTTTCATTAAAATGAAAGAAAGATTATGAAGGTAAAACAAACAAAATACATGAAGTTATCTGGTTTAGAGCCTTTGGTTTTAAACGAAAACAGCAATTTTATTAATGTAGGAGAGCGTACAAATGTTGCGGGTTCTCGTAAGTTTTTACGATTGGTGAAAAATGAACAATTTGATGAGGCATTAGATATTGCTCGTCATCAAGTAGATGGCGGAGCGCAAATTATCGATATTAATTTTGATGACGGTTTGATTGATGGAAAAGAAGCAATGATTCGTTTCTTAAACCTGATTGCAGCAGAACCAGATATTTGCCGTGTTCCAATTATGATTGATAGCTCTAAATGGGAAATTATAGAAGCTGGATTGCAAGTTGTACAAGGAAAATGTGTTGTAAATTCTATTTCTTTAAAAGAAGGAGAAGAGAAGTTTATTTGGGAAGCAAAACAAATTAAGCGTTACGGAGCTGCTGTAATTGTAATGGCTTTTGATGAAGAAGGACAAGCTGATAATTACGAACGACGCATAGAAATAGCAAAACGGTCTTATAATGTTTTGGTGAATAAAGTAGGTTTTGCATCCGAAGATATTATTTTCGATTTAAATATTTTTCCAGTGGCAACAGGAATGGATGAGCATCGTAAAAATGCACTAGATTTTATAGAAGCAACACGTTGGGTTCGCCAAAATTTATCAAATGTAAGTGTAAGTGGAGGTGTAAGCAATGTGTCTTTTTCATTTAGAGGAAATGATGGTGTAAGAGAAGCAATGCACTCTGTGTTTTTATATCATGCCATTCAAGCAGGAATGAACATGGGGATTGTAAATCCAGCTTTGTTAGAAGTATATGATGATATTCCAAAGGATTTATTAGAACGAGTAGAAGATGTTATTTTAGACCGAAGAGAAGATGCTACAGAACGTTTGTTAGATTTTGCTGAAACCGTTAAAGGATCAAAAGTTGAAAAAGGATTGGATTTATCTTGGAGAGAAAATCCGTTACAAGACAGAATTACGCATGCTTTAGTAAAAGGTATTGATGCGTTTATTATTGAGGATATTGAGCAGGCAAGGCAAGAAGCTGAAAAGCCAATTGAAGTGATCGAAGGGCATTTAATGATAGGGATGAATGTGGTTGGGGATTTGTTTGGGGCAGGAAAAATGTTTTTGCCACAAGTGGTAAAATCTGCTCGAGTTATGAAAAAAGCAGTTGGTTATTTAAATCCGTTTATTGAAGCAGAAAAAGGAGATAAACAAGAACCAGTAGGAAAAATATTAATGGCAACTGTAAAAGGCGATGTGCATGATATTGGTAAAAATATTGTAAGTGTTGTATTAGCGTGTAACAATTATGAAATTATTGATTTAGGGGTGATGGTTCCGCCAGAAAAAATTATTGAAATGGCAATCAAAGAACGAGTTGATGCCATTGGTTTGTCTGGATTAATTACACCGTCACTTGATGAAATGGTGTATTTAGCAAAAGAAATGCAACGTCAAAATTTTGAATTACCGTTGCTTATTGGAGGAGCAACAACATCTAAGGCACACACAGCTGTAAAGATTGATACGCAATACAAAAATGCGGTGGTTCATGTAAATGACGCATCGAGAGCGGTAACTGTTGTGGGTGATTTATTGAATAGAAAATCATCAAAAGAATATGTCACCAAAATGAAAAATGATTATGATGAATTCAGAACTAAATTTTTAAAACGTGGTAAAGAAAAATCATACATTTCTATTGATGAAGCTAGAAAAAGAAAATATAAAATTGATTGGAATACATCAGAAATTAAAAAGCCAAACGAACTAGGGATTCAAACTTTAAAACAATTAAGTTTAAAAGAATTGGTGCCATTTATAGATTGGAGTCCATTTTTTAGAAGTTGGGATTTACATGGTAAATTTCCGGATATTTTAACAGATAAAGTTGTGGGTGAACAAGCTTCAATAATGTATGAAGAAGCACAACAAATGATACAAGAAATTATTGCAAAACAATTGCTGAAACCCAAAGCTATCTTTGGTTTGTTTGAAGCAAACTCTATAAAAGACGATGATATTTCCATCCAAAAGAAAGGAAAAGAAATCGCCATTTTTAGAACCTTACGTCAACAATTAAAAAAACGTGAAGGAATTCCAAATCATGCTTTGGCAGATTTTATAGCCCCGAAAGAATCAAACAAACAAGATTATATGGGTGCATTTAGTGTTGGTGTTTTTGGAGCACAAGAATTAGCAGAAAGTTACAGAGCAAAAGAAGATGATTATAATGCAATTATGGCGCAAGCAATTGCTGATCGATTTGCAGAAGCTCTGGCAGAATATTTACACAAACAAGTTAGAACCAAACATTGGGGTTACGCAGCTAATGAGGATTTAACAAATGACGATTTAATCAAAGAAAGTTATAAAGGAGTTCGTCCAGCTCCTGGCTACCCTGCGTGTCCAGATCATTTAGAAAAAGAAACGATTTGGGATTTATTAGATGTCGAAAATAAAATAGGAATTCAGCTTACCGAAAGTATGGCGATGTGGCCAGCAGCAGCAGTTTCTGGTTATTATTTTGGAAATTCTGAAGCGAAGTATTTTGGTGTTGGAAAAATCACAAATTCTCAAGTAGAAGATTACGCAAACAGAAAAGGAATTACAAAAGAGAAAGCTAGAAAATGGTTGCATGCAACAATTGCAGATAATTAATATACGTCTATGAAAGTAACAGAGCACATAAAAAAAACAAACGGAAAAACATTATTTTCTTTTGAAATAGTACCACCACAAAAAGGGAGAAATATTAAAGAATTATATAATAATATAGATCCTTTAATGGAGTTTAAACCTCCCTTTATTGATGTAACAACTTCAAGAGAAGAGCAAATATATGTCAATAAAGAAGGCTTGTTTGATCGAAAAACGACAAGAATGAGGCCTGGAACATTGGGGATTTGTGCTGCAATAAAACATAAATATGATGTAGATACTGTTCCGCATGTTTTATGTGGAGGATTTACAAAAGAAGAAACAGAATATTTATTGGTAGATTGTCATTATTTAGGAATTGATAATGTAATGGCGTTGCGTGGAGATGCAATGAGTCATCAAAAATATTTTGAAGCTACCACAGGCGGACATTTATTTGCTAAAGATTTAGTGAATCAAATTCAAAATTTAAATAAAGGAAAGTATTTACATGACATGGCAGAGGTAGAAGATAAGTCAGATTTTTGTATTGGTGTTGCCGGTTATCCTGAGAAACATTTAGAAGCGCCTTCAATGCAATCAGATTTAAAACGATTAAAAGAAAAAGTGGATGCAGGAGCAGATTATGTAGTTACTCAAATGTTTTTTGACAATCAAAAGTATTTTAACTTTGTTGAAGCTGCAAAAGAAATTGGTATCAACGTTCCAATAATTCCGGGTATAAAACCAATTGCCGTAAAACGACATTTACAATTATTACCCCAGGTTTTTAGAATTGATTTGCCAGAAGATTTAATAAATTCGATTGATAATTGTAAAGATAATAAAGAGGCAAGACAAGCAGGAATTGAGTGGGCTATTCAACAATCTAAAGAATTGTTGCAAGCAGGTGTACCTGTTTTACATTATTATTCTATGGGGAAATCATCAAACATTAAAGCTATTGCTAAGGCAGTTTTTTAAAATAAATTATGTTGATAGTTCTATTGTAAAAAGTAATTTTTTTATAAATGTAAAAGAAAAATATTTGATTACTTTTGTAAAGTAAAAAAGAATAAACCACTTAAAAATAAATAATATGGCATTAGAAATTACAGATGCAAACTTTGAAGAAGTAGTATTAAAATCTGACAAACCAGTTTTGGTTGATTTTTGGGCAGCTTGGTGTGGACCATGTAGAATGGTTGGGCCAATTGTTGATGAAATTTATACTGAATATGATGGAAAAGCTGTTGTTGGTAAAGTAGATGTTGATGCCAATCAAGAATTTGCAGCAAAATACGGAGTGCGAAATATTCCTACAGTTTTGATCTTTAAAAATGGTGAAGTTGTAGACAAGCAAGTTGGTGTTGCACCTAAAAATGTATACACAAGTAAAATTGATGCAGCAATGTAAAAACAAATTGTTTTAACAATTTTAATATATAAGAAAAGGTTTGGCGTTGGTCAAACCTTTTTTTATTTTTAGAACTTAAACCTATTCTATATGAAACCAATTATTTCTGTTTTTTTGATTCTCTTTCTTTTTATTTCTTGTGATGAAGAACCTACCCCTAAGCTCTTTTTAGAAAAAGGAATTTCTATGCAATTGGCCAAGTACAGAAAACAACAATTACAAAATGTTAAGTATCAACTAAAGTTTGAAATTTCAAAAACAAAAGCAGAAGCAATTCCGAGTCAGTTAAAAATTACTGTTACACTATTAGATTTAAAGCATAATTTAATTTTAGATTTTAACGAGAAAAAATCGAACATAAAAGGTGTTAAAGTAAACGGAAAAGAAACTAAAATAGTGCATGAAAATGAACATATCATCATTTCAAAAAAGCACCTATCAATAGGTAAAAATAGTATTGAAATTGATTTTATTGCAGGAGAATTATCATTAAATAGAAATGAGGAATTTTTATATACATTATTAGTTCCAGACAGAGCCAGTACCTTGTTTCCGTGTTTTGATCAACCAGATATTAAGGCAAACTATACACTTACAATTGTTGCTCCAAAAGAGTGGAAAGTATTATCTGGGGCTTTTGAAAAAGAGCAATTACAGAAAGGTGATTTTACAGAACATCGTTTTATCGAATCAGATAAAATGAGCACCTATTTATTTTCGTTTGTTGCAGGTAAATTTACGGAAGCAATTCAAAACCCAGGAGCTTTTGATATGCGATTTTTTTATCGAGAAAACAATCAAGAGAAAATTGATGAAAGTGTAAATCAAATATTTAAAATTCATCAACAAGCATTAGAGTATTTAGAAAATTATACAGCATATCTATTCCCGTTTCAAAAAATGGATTTTGCTGCAATTCCGCCTTTTCAATATGGTGGAATGGAGCATGTTGGTGCCATTCAATATAGAGAATCTAGTTTGTTTTTAGATAAAAATGCAACCCAAAACAGAAAGTTAGGAAGAGCTAAATTAATAGCGCACGAAACATCACACATGTGGTTTGGAGATTTGGTAACCATGAAATGGTTTAACGATGTTTGGATGAAAGAAGTGTTTGCCAATTTTATGGCAGATAAAATAATGAATCCAGTTTTTCCAGATGTAAATCACGGATTGCAATTTGCAATGACGCATTATCCGAGTGCTTATTCTGAAGACAGAACTCAAGGGACAAATGCCATTAGACAGTATTTAGGAAATCTAAAAAATGCAGGTTCTTTGTATGGAAGAATTATTTACAACAAAGCACCAATAATGATGCGTCAGTTAGAAAACATTTTAGGGAAAGACGCTTTTAAAAGTGGAATTCAAGAATACATAAAAACCTATGCAAACTCGAATGCAGACTGGAATGAATTGGTAACTATTTTGGATAAAAAATCGCCACAAAACATTAAAGAATGGAGCGATGTTTGGGTAAATAATTCTGGAAGACCAATTGTTTCTGATGAAATAAATTACGAAAACGGAAAAATCACTTCTTTTAAAATGTATCAAAAAGCAGAAGATGGTACGGGTAAATTATGGACACAATCCTTTAAAATTGGATTTGTGTATGCTAATGAAATTAAAATACTGGATGTTACAATTTCTGATAAAGAATTTGATTTTAAAGAAGCAGTTGGCTTAGAAAAACCTTTACAAATTATATATAATTATAATGGTTTTGGTTATGGTGTTTTTCCAATACAAACCAGTAAAATGAACTCGTACAAAAACATAAAAGACGATTTGGCGAGAGGTTATGCCTATATTAATTTATATGAAAATTTTTTAAACAAAAAAGTAACTGCTGATGCCACCTTTAAAACGTTTTTAAATGGATTGTTAATAGAGAAAAACGAATTGATTTCTAATTATCTTTCAGGAAGAATTACAACTATTTATTGGACATTCTTCACTGATAAACAAAGAGCAGGAAATCAGCAAATGTTAGAGCATAAAGTATTAAAATTTCTAGAATCTAATATTCCAGCAAATATGAAAAGAACTTTATTCGGTTTGTATCGTTCTATTGCAGTTTCAAAAAAGGGGAAAGAAGTTTTGTTTGCTATTTGGAGCAAAAAGAAAAACATAAAAAACCTCTTTTTAAATGAAAACGATTATGTAGGGATAGCAACTCAATTAGTAATCTACCAACACCCAAAATCAAAAGAAATTCTTGAAAAGCAATTAACTAGAATTAGCAATCCAGATAGATTAGAACGTTTTAAGTGGTTATTACCTTCTTTGTCTGACGATGAACAAGTAAGAGACCGTTTTATGGAGTCACTTTTAAAGAAAGAAAATAGAGAAAAAGAATCTTGGGTGCAATCTGCATTAATCAATATTCATCATCCGTTAAGACAAAAAACTGCTGTAAAATATGTAAAACCTATTTTAGAAAAGTTAGAAGAAGTACAGTTAACTGGAGATATTTTTTTCCCAAAAGGATGGTTAAGTAGCTCCGTTGGAAGATATAGTTCTAAAGAAGCTTTCGAAATTGTTCAAGATTTTTTGAAAGAACATCCAAAGTATAATCCGATTTTAAAAATGAAATTGTTACAAACGGTTGATGATTTATTTAGAGCGCAAGAAATCAAATAATGAGTTTAGAAAATCAATTACAACAGAACGCTCTTGGTAACATCGAAATCCTTGCAAAACAAGTAGTAGAAGGTTTTATTACAGGAATGCATAAAAGTCCATTTCATGGATTTTCTGTAGAATTTTCTGAACATAAATTATACAACAACGGAGAAAGTACGCGCCATATTGATTGGAAATTGTTTGCGAAAACAGAAAAATTATATACTAAAAAGTACGAGGAAGAAACCAATCTTCGGTGCCATATTATTATTGATAATTCAGCATCAATGCATTATCCGGTTGTTAAAAAACAAACTTTTGGACACTTAAATAAAATAGGATTTGCTGCAGTTGCAGCTGCTTCATTATCAGAAATTTTAAAAAGACAACGAGATGCAATTGGTTTAAGTATTTATTCTGATTCTTATGAATATTACGCACCAGAGAAAGGAAGTGATCGCCATCGAAAAATAATTTTACATCAATTAGAACAATTATTGCATTCCGATCCGAAATCTACCACAGAAACCTATCTATTTTTACATGAAATTGCTGAGAAAATTCACAGACGTTCGTTAATTTTTCTGTTTACAGATATGTTTCAAACAACTACCGATAAAGAAGCTTTGTTTGACGCTTTACGTCATTTAAAATACAACAAACATGAGGTTGTTTTGTTTCACACCTATGATAAACAACACGAATTGGATTTTGATTTCGAGAATTCACCCAAAAAATTTGTAGATGTAGAAACAGGTGATGCGCTTAATATCTATTCATCAAACATAAAAGAAGCGTATCAAAAATCGGTAACAAATTATTTTAATGAGCTGAAAACAAAATGCTTGCAATATCAAATAGATTATGTTCCGGTAAATAGCAATGACGGTTTGGAAACCGTTTTAACAAGCTACTTAATTAGCCGAAGAAAGTTTTTGTAATTTTTTTTCTTTTTCTTTTGCAAATACTAAAATCCGACTTATATTTGCACTCGCTTATCGCAAGGTAAGTATGCTAATAGCAACGGTCTGGTAGTTCAGCTGGTTAGAATACCTGCCTGTCACGCAGGGGGTCGCGGGTTCGAGTCCCGTCCAGACCGCAAAAAGCTTCTCAATTTTGAGAAGCTTTTTTTGTGTGATTAAAATGAAAAGATACACACTATATTTTTAACCTAACATCTTAATTGTAAGATATCTAATAATTATTTTTATTTGAAATACAATTATGATTAACAGAATTTATATTTCATACACGATCAAATTCTCCTTAAAAGTATTATTTTTAACCTCAAATTGCTGTTTACTAAAAACGAGCTTTTAAATATCTAAACATGATCAAAAGAATTTTTAAATATAGTTTTCTTGTAGCAATTAGCTGCTTATTATTTTTTTCTTGTCAATCAAAACAAGTAATTAGTGTAAATGGAGTTACAGTAATTAATTCTAAAGCGGCTCAAGAAAAACCGTATTTAATATTAATATCACTCGACGGATTTCGTTGGGATTATGTAGATCGTTTTAAGCCTTTATATTTGAGTAGTTTTATAGCAAATGGAGTAAAAGCAGCATCAATTATTCCTTCGTTTCCATCAAAAACATTTCCAAATCACTATACGATTGCTACAGGAATGTATCCTGATAAAAATGGAATTGTAGGCAATTCTTTTTACAGTTCAGATAAAAAAGAAGTGTATTCTATTGGTAATCGAAAATTGGTTCAAGAGGGTCGTTTTTATAAAGGTACTCCGATTTGGATTGCAGCCAATAATGCACAAATGGTTACAGCAAGCTACTTTTTTGTAGGAACTGAAGCAAACATTCAAGGAATAAAACCAACCTATTACAAAGATTATGACGGAGGTGTAAAAAACGAAACTCGTGTAAATCAAGCAATCGATTGGTTACAGCTACCTGCTGAAAAAAGACCACATCTAATTACCATGTATTTTTCAGATATGGATGATGCAGGACATGATAACGGGCCAAACAATGATGAAAAATTAAAGCAAAAACTATTCGCTTTAGATGTCAATTTAGGGAGCTTATTTGATAAGGTAAAAAAAACAGGATTGCCAGTTAATATTATTATTGTTTCTGACCATGGAATGGCAGAGGTAAAAGCATCAAATTATATTTCTGTAGATCAATTAAAAGATGATACTCGGTATTTAACGGTTGATAATGGAGCAATTGTATATATTTATCCGAAAGATGATAGCGATGAAGAGACAATTTATCAGGATTTAAAAAAGAAAGAAAATCATTTTAAAGTTTATAAAACTGCCGATACACCAGGATTTGAATATACACCTACAAATAAAGATTGGGGAACTATTCAAGTTGTTCCAGATGTAGGTTATTATTTTGCTAGAGATAAAAAGATTGCTGCTATCAGTAAATATCCAGATAAAGTATTCGGAGTTCACGGTTATTTACCTAGTTTTAAAGATATGCATGGCATTTTTTACGCAAATGGACCAGCATTTAAAAAAGGATATGAGATACCATCTGTAAAAAATATTCACGTATATCCTCTAATGTCTAAAATATTGAGTTTAGAAGTTCCTGCAACTGTTGATGGGCGATTGGATTCTATAAAAAACGTTTTAAAAGAAAATTAATAATAGGAGTATAAGCAATAAAGTAATTTATTTTGAAAGCAAAGAAAAGTTTGACAAACGTTCTTTAATTAAAACTTTATTGTGCACCGTAAAAAAATGAAATTTACTTCTTATTGCTTTTAGATTTTACCTCTTTAATTTTTACATAAATTAGTTTCATCCTACCTTTAGACGTATCTTTTCTTTCTATTTCAAATGCATTTATTGATTTAATTAAAGGAGTTAATTTCTGAAAACCATAATTTCTAGAATCGAAATTTGGTTGTTTTTTTTGTAGTAAACTACCAACATCACCTAAAAAAGCCCAACCATCATCATCTGCAACATCTTCTATAGTAGATGCTATAAATTTAATTTCTTTTTGAGTTATTTTATCATATTTGTTTTTACTAGTTTTTTCTATTTCTGTAGTTTCTTCTTCATTTTCAGAAACTTCTTGTTTCAATATTTCAATATAAATAAACTTATCGCATGCAACAATAAACGGATTTGGTGTTTTCTTTTCCCCTAAGCCATACACTTTCATGCCGGCTTCACGCAACCGAGTGGCCAAACGCGTAAAATCACTATCGCTAGAGACTAAGCAAAAACCATCTACTTTTTCGGAATATAAAATGTCCATAGCGTCTATAATCATAGCAGAATCTGTGGCGTTTTTACCTGTTGTATATCCGTATTGTTGAATTGGTGTGATCGCGTTTTCTAGTAGCATATTTTTCCATTTAGACAAATGGGGTTTGGTCCAATCTCCATAAATACGTTTTATGGTAGGATTGCCGTATTTGGCTATTTCTTCCATCATTTCTTTTACATAAGCAGATGGTATATTGTCTCCATCTATTAATACTGCTAATTTTATGTCCATAGATTTAACGAGGTTTAATTTTTACATAAAGATACTTGCTTTATTATAGAAAACAAATAAAATAATATTTAACCATAATTTATTCTTAGATTTTTTTAAACTCTTTTGTAATTTATGAAAATGAAAGATTGTTTACAGAGAATATTATAATAACAGTCTTATTTTTTGGGTGTTTTTATTAATTATTATATAATATATACAAGATAATTTGTATATCTAAAATTAATCTTTAGATTTGTCTCGTACTACAAAAACAACAATGATGTTACAAAATACTTGGCAAGGTTTCTATTTTTACTTTTATTTTTTTTATAAGAGTTGAGACTTTGTACCATATTGTTAACACAAAATAATATATTATAAAGTCTCGAAATTCGAGGCTTTTTTTTATGCTTAAAATGAAGGATGTAATCGCCATACAAGGAGCCGAAGGTTCAAATCATCATAAAGTTGCTAGAGATTTTTATGGGGATACCATTGCGTTAAAAGAATGTTTGTCTTTTGATGTTTTGGTTGATAGCTTGCTAGATAAAACTGCTCAAAAAGGAATTATGGCAATTGAAAACACCATTGCAGGTTCTATCATTCCTAATTATGCATTAATAGATGTTCATAATTTGCATATTATTGGAGAAGAATATTTAAATATTCATCACCATTTAATGGCGTTACCTGGTCAAAAAATTGAAGATATTACAGAAGTGTGTTCACATCCAATGGCATTATTGCAATGCAAAGTGTTTTTTAAAAAATATCCACATATTAAGTTAGTAGAAGATGTTGATACGGCAGAAGTTGCTAAAAGAATTGCTAAAAATCAATTAAAAGGAGTCGCAGCAATTGCGCCAAAATTGGCTGCTGAAATTTTTGGATTAGAAGTTTTGGAAGATGAAATTCAAACGATGAAAGACAATGCTACTCGGTTTGTAATTGTCCAAACAGAGAAGTCAAACAACGGAATTGATCACATAAATAAAGCGTCATTAAAATTTCAGTTAGATCATAAAAGAGGGAGTTTGGCTGCAATTTTAAATGTGTTAAGCGATTGTAAAATGAATTTGACAAAAATTCAATCTTTGCCTGTTATAGAAACGCCTTGGAAATACTCATTTTTTGTTGATGTAACTTTTGAAGAATTTAAAGAGTATGAAAAAGCAATTGCAATTATAGAAATAATGGCAGAAGAATTTAAGGTATTAGGAGCATATAAAAACGGAAGAAAATGATTGATGGAGCAAAAAGAGTAGAGAATATTGAAGAATATTACTTTTCAACCAAATTAAAAGAGGTTAGAGAATTGGCTGTATCAGGAAAACCAATTATCAACATGGGAATTGGAAGTCCAGATTTACAACCACCAACAAAAGTAATTGATGCAATTCAGCAAAGTTTTAACGATGATTCTGCGCATAAATATCAGAGCTATCAAGGGTTGCCAGAATTACGAAGCGCAATTTCAAAATTTTACAAAAATAAATTTAAAGTTGCTTTAAATCCAAAAAATGAAATATTGCCTTTAATGGGAAGTAAAGAAGGGATTATGCATATTTCGATGGCTTTTTTAAATGAAGGAGATAAAGTATTAATTCCGAATCCAGGATATCCAACCTATACTTCGGTTACAAAACTAGTTGGAGCAGCAACTGTTTTTTATAATTTGGATGAAAGTCATCATTGGCAACCAAATTTTGATGAGTTAGAACAACAAGATTTATCGAAAGTAAAAATTATGTGGATCAATTATCCGCACATGCCAACAGGAACAAAAGCGCTAAAAGAAACATTTGAAAAGTTAATTGCATTCGGAAAAAAACATCAAATACTAATTGTAAATGATAATCCGTACAGTTTTATTTTAAATGAGAAACCGCTCAGTATTTTACAAGTTGATGGTGCAAAAGACATTGCATTAGAGTTGAATTCGTTGAGTAAAACGTTTAATATGGCTGGCTGGAGAGTTGGAATGGTGTTGGGAAATTCTAATTATATCAATCAGATTTTAAAAGTAAAAAGTAATATGGATTCTGGCATGTTTTACGGAATTCAAAAAGGCGCCATTGAAGCATTGCATTTGTCTGACGATTGGTTTAAAAACCAGAATAAAGAATACACAGAGCGTAGAAATTTAGTTTGGAAATTAGCAGATAAGTTGCAGTGCACGTACGATAAAAATGCAACAGGATTGTTTGTCTGGGCAAAAATTCCTAAAGGAAAAACATCCGAAGAAATAACGGATGAAATTTTATATAACAACGATATTTTTATTGCACCAGGAACTGTTTTTGGAAGTCAAGGAGAAGGGTATATTCGGTTTTCATTATGTGTGTCAAAAGAAATTATTAAAGTAGCAATTGGTAGGTTTGAGTAAGATTTCCTGCAAGGTTTAAAAAAACCTTATAGGTATAGATAAAACGACAAAATAACACCTACAAGGTTTTTGAAACCTTGCAGGAGAAACAAAAAAGATGAACGTATTTGTAATAGGAATCGGATTGATTGGTGGAAGCATAGTGTTGGATATAAAATCTAAATATCCAGATGCGATTATTTACGGAATAGACACTAATGAAAGTCATTTAGACAAAGCATTAGAGTTAGGTGTGATTGATGAAAAATCTAATTTTGATGCTCTTAAAAATGCAGATTTTGTAATAGTTTCCATTCCGGTTGATGTTCAGTTAGAAGTAATTCCGAAACTATTAGAAAAAATCAATGATGAATGTTTGCTGATGGATGTTGGCTCAACCAAAGAGCAGATTTGTAAAGTATTAGAAAATCACCCTAAAAGAAGAAATTATTTAGCAACGCATCCAATTGCTGGAACAGAATTTTCTGGTCCAACTGCTGCACATTTAGGATTGTTCCATCAAAAAACAAATATTATTTGCGAAGTAGAAAAGACCGCTTTTAAATTGCAAGAAAAAGCATTGGAAATTTTTGCAAAATTAGGAATGCGAATTCGTTATATGGATCCGAAATCGCACGATAAACACATCGCGTATGTCTCTCATTTATCGCACATCAGTGCTTTTATGTTAGGAAAAACAGTGATCGATAAAGAGAAAAACGAACGCGATATTTTTGACATGGCGGGTTCTGGATTTGCATCAACGGTACGTTTGGCAAAAAGTTCGCCAGCAATGTGGACGCCCATTTTTGAGCAAAATAAAACAAATGTGATCGAAACATTAAATGAATATATTAACAACCTTCAGCAATTTAAAACGTTGATGGAACAAAACGATTTTACCGAAATTTACAACGAAATGGAAAGTACAAATCATATCAAACAAATATTAAACGGCATAAAGTAAAAGCCAAAACAAATAGAAAAATGGAAAACACAAAAGAATTAAGAACGTGGTTGGATGATATGAAGCTTGCGCATCCACTAGTAATAGCAGGGCCTTGTAGTGCAGAAACCGAAGAGCAGGTTTTAAAAATTGCACACGAATTAAAAGATTCTGATGTAAATTATTTCCGTGCCGGAATTTGGAAACCAAGAACAAGACCAGGAATGTTTGAAGGCGTTGGAGCAATCGGATTAAAATGGTTGCAAAAAGTAAAAGCAGAAACAGGAATGAAAACCTGTACAGAAGTTGCCAATGCAGCTCATGTAAAGTTGGCGTTAGAATATGATGTTGATTTGTTGTGGATTGGTGCGCGTTCTACGGTTTCTCCTTTTATTATGCAAGAAATTGCTGACGCTTTAAAAGGAACAGAAAAAATTGTGTTGGTTAAAAACCCTGTAAATCCTGATTTGGCGTTATGGTTAGGCGGAATCGAAAGATTGTACACCGCCGGAATTAAAAATTTAGGAGCCATTCATAGAGGGTTTTCTACCTACGAAAAATCGAAATATAGAAACATTCCAGAATGGCAATTGGCAATTGAGTTTCAAAACAGATTTCCAGATTTACCATTAATTTGTGATCCATCTCATATTACAGGAAATAGAGAAATGATTTTTGATGTTTCTCAAACTGCTTTAGATTTAAATTTTGATGGTTTAATGATTGAAACTCATTTTGATCCAGAAAATGCTTGGAGTGATGCTGCGCAGCAAGTTACACCAACAAAATTAAAGCAAATTATGGAAGATTTAAAAATTAGAAAGATTACTGATAATGAATCTGATTATAGAGAATCCTTAAATAATTTGCGTGCACAGATTAATGTTGTTGATGCCCAGTTAATTGAAATGATGGGAAAAAGAATGAAAGTTGCTGATAAAATAGGTGCACTAAAAAAAGAGAAAAACGTAGCGGTTTTACAATCTAGAAGATGGAATGAAATTTTAGGGAATATGATTTTAGAAGGAGAAAGTAAAGGTTTAAGTGAAGAGTTTGTCTTGAAAATGTTTAAAGCAATTCACCAAGAATCAATCAATCATCAAGAAAAAATTATTAAAGGGTGATTTTTTAAATAAACTATTTAGCCGCAAAATCACGAATAATTAGTGAATCTGCGGCTATTTTTTTTTAATCATTTTTTTATTCTCATCTTTGTAATAATGACAGGAATCGTATATAAATCTACAGGAAGTTGGTATCTGATTAAATCAGAAAATGGATCGTTTTACGAATGTAGAATGAAAGGAAAGTTTAGAATTCAAGGGATTAAAAGCACTAATCCAATTGCTGTTGGCGATGTTGTAGATTTTGAAATTGAAACCAAAAATGATACGGAAACTGGCGTAATTCATGAAATCCACGAACGTAAAAATTACATCATCCGTAAATCGGTAAATTTATCAAAACAAACACACATCATTGCTGCAAATGTAGATTTGGTTTTTCTATTAATTACGATTGATAATCCACCAACTTTTACAACATTTATAGATCGGTTTTTAGTAACTGCAGAAGCGTATTCTGTACCAACAATTTTGATTTTTAATAAAATTGATTCGTACGAATTAGAACAACGAGCAGAAGTGATGTATTTGAAAGATATTTATGAGAAAATTGGCTATACGTGTGTAGAAGTTTCTGCTACAGAAAATAAAAATGTAGCTATAATAAAAGAAATGATGCTTGGTAAAACAAGCATGTTTATCGGTCATTCTGGTGTTGGAAAATCTACCTTGGTAAATGCCATTGAACCAACTTTAGATTTAAAAACCAAGGAAATATCGAATCAACATAAACAGGGGCAACACACAACAACTTTTGCGGAAATGTTCGATTTAAGTTTTAATGCCTCTATTATTGATACACCAGGAATTAAAGGCTTTGGTGTTGTAGATATGGAGAAAGAAGAAGTTGATAGTTATTTTCCAGAGTTTTTAGCAGTTAAAAACGATTGTAAATTTAACAATTGTTTGCACGTAGAAGAACCAAAATGTGCTGTAAAAGAAGCTGTTGAAAACGAAGAAATTTCTTTTTCTCGGTATAAAAGTTACCTGCAAATTATTGCTGGAGAAGAGGAAAATTATAGAACTGATTTTTGGGAAAACGAAGACGATATTTAAATGAAAGCTGTAATTCAAAGAGTTAAACATGCTAGTGTAACTGTAAACAACATTAAGATAGCTACAATCCAAAACGGAATCTTATTATTGTTGGGAGTTGCAGAAAATGATTCAGCTGAAGACATTAGTTGGTTGTCAAAAAAAATTGCAAACCTCAGAATTTTTAATGATAAAAATGGTGTGATGAACAAATCTCTGTTAGAAATTAACGGAGAAGCAATTGTTGTGAGTCAATTTACTTTACAAGCAAGTACCAAAAAAGGAAATAGACCGAGTTATTTAAAAGCTGCAAAACCAGAAATTGCGATTCCGATTTACGAAGAATTTGTACGTCAATTTGAAGTAGAAATTGGTGAAAAAGTGCAAACAGGTGAGTTTGGAGCAGACATGAAAGTTGAATTGCTAAATGATGGTCCAGTAACCATTATTATAGATACCGAGAACAAAATTTAATTTCAATTTTTTAAGAAAAAATTAAGTGAAAAATAAATATATTTTCCATGGAAAATATATTTAAAAAGATTACATTTGCCGTTCATAAAAAATAAAACAATTAAAAAATGAAAAAACTAGTAATTTTAGCAATCGCATTTTCTGCGGTATTGGTTTCTTGTAAAGAGAATAAGAAGGTAGAGGTAAAAGAAGAGGTAGCAGTAATTAAAAGTGCATCAGACTTAAATAACGTAGATGTAACGGCATCAGTTTTAAACTGGAAAGGAGCAAAACCAACAGGAGAACACAACGGAACAGTTGCTTTAAAAAGTGGTGGAATTTTAATCGAAAACGGCGTAATAACTGCAGGAGAATTTGTAGTTGACATGAGTACGATTACAAATTTAGATATGAAAGGTAAAGCAGGGGCAGGAAAAATTGAAGGACACTTAAAGTCTGTTGATTTCTTTGATGTAGCAGCATATCCAACAGCAAAATTTGTAATTACAAACGTTGAGAAGAAAGACGATAAATTAGCTGTAACCGGAAACTTAAATATTAAAGATGTAACTAAAAGTATCACAATTCCGGCAACACTTTCTGAGGTTGATGGAGCATATGTTTTTAAAAGTGAAAACTTTAATATCAACAGAGCAGATTTTAATATAAAGTACGGTTCAAAATCTTTCTTTGATAATTTAAAAGATAAATTTGTAGACGATTTAGTAGAAATGTCTTTTGTTGTTAAAACAAAAGCATAGTTGTTTCTATAAAAAAATAAATTTTTTAAAACCCAAAACGAAAGTTTTGGGTTTTTATTTATAAGTTAATTGCAGTCGTATTTTTTACTTCTCCAATCGTAAAAATACTGTGTGTACTTCCAATATGCTTAATTGCTGTTAGTTTGGTAATCATAAAATCTCTGTAAGATTCCATGTCTTTTACATAAATTTTAAGAATGTAATCGTAATCGCCACTGACATGAAAACATTCCGAAACTTCTGGGAGTTTTAAAATTTCCGATTCAAAATTGCTTACATATTCTTTGGTGTGTTGAATCAATTTAATGTGACAAAAAACTAAGAATGAACGTTCAACTTTGTTTTTGTTGATAATCGCCACATAATTTTTAATTACATTTTCTTTCTCCAATTTTTTAACCCGTTCATAAACAGCTGTTACAGATAAATTTAATTGTAACGAAAGTTTTTTTGTGGTCTGTTTACTGTCTTTTTGTAAAAGATGAATCAGTTTTTTATCAATAGTATCTAATTGCATTCCGAAAATTTTTCTAGTTGATGTTGTAAATGATGTAAATTGTAGTTTTTAAATTTATTTTAAACCATAAAAATAGAAAAATAATCTATATATAATGAAATCAATTGATTAATAATCGGTGATGTTGTTTCTTTGTAAAACAAAACACAAGATTATGAAATTTAAACCAGCAAATAACATTCAAGATTTACAATATTTCGGAGAATTCGGAGGCGTAAATCCATCTATTTCAGATTCATCAACCTATACCTTTTTATCGGCAAAAACCATGTTCGATACGTTTGAAGGAAATACTGATGGTTGTTATTTATATTCTCGTCATTCAACGCCAAGTAACTTATATCTAGGCGAAGCTTTGGCTGCAATGGAAGGAACAGAAACCGCAAATGTTGCAGGTTCAGGAATGGGTGCAATTACACCAACTATTTTACAGATTTGTGGCAACGGAGATCACATTGTTTCTAGTAGAACAATTTATGGAGGAACGTACGCTTTTTTAAAGAATTTTACGCCAAGAATGGGCATACAAACATCGTTTGTGGATATTACAAAAATTGCTATTGTTGAGGCAGCAATTACTAAAAACACAAAAATGATTTATTGCGAATCTGTAAGCAATCCTTTACTGGAAGTTGCAGACATCAAAGCACTATCTGCTTTATCGAAAAAACACAATTTACAATTGGTTGTAGATAATACGTTTTCGCCTTTGTCAATTTCTCCGGCTCAATTAGGTGCAGATGTTGTAATTCATAGTTTAACAAAATTTATCAACGGTTCTTCGGATACGATGGGCGGCGTTGTTTGTGGTACAAAAGAATTTGTAAATTCTCAAAAAAGTGTGATTGACGGAGCAAGTATGTTGTTGGGTTCTTCGATGGATTCTTTGCGCTCTGCATCGATTTTAAAGAATATGAGAACCTTGCACATTAGAATGAAACAACACAGTAAAAATGCAGCTTTTTTAGCAGATAAATTTGAAGTTGAAGGATTAAAAACGGTGTATCCAGGACTAAAATCGCACCCATCTCACGCCATTTTTAAATCGATGATGAACGAAGAATATGGTTTTGGAGGGATGTTAACAATTGATGCCGGTTCTTTAGAAAAAGCAAATGCATTGATGGAGTTAATGCAAGAAAAAAACTTGGGTTACTTAGCGGTAAGTTTAGGTTTTTATAAAACACTTTTCTCTGCCCCCGGAACTTCAACTTCATCAGAAATACCAGAAGACGAACAAGAAGAAATGGGATTAACAGATGGATTAATTCGTTTTTCAATTGGTTTAGATAATGATATTGAAAGAACTTATAAAATAATGAATGCTTGTATGAAACAAGTAGGAGTTTTATAAATTAAATCCCTTTTATCCGATTCCAAAGTGTACTAAAAAAACCATCGGAAGGATTAAAATTATTGGTGGGTTTCGTTTCTAAACGAGACCCATTTTTTTTGATTTCAAAATTCATCACCGCTCTAACAGAATCTTGTTTTGTAAGCATTACATAACGCAAATCGTTGTAAATAATTTTTGTCGGATTTTTCTGTCTTTCAATGAAATAATACTGATCGCTAAACCAAGCTAATCTTTTTAAATCAGCATTTTTTGGGTTTAAAATTGTTGTATCTTTTGCAATGGTAATAAAAGTATCAGCTGTATTTTTAGTATCAAAAATCGAATAGTATGCAATTTTATAATTGGTATTGGTTTCTGCAATTCCGTACCAAAGAAAATTATTTAGAATAGTTGGTTGTGTTCTATATCGGAGATAAGAAATGTTTGCTTTTTTAAAAGATTTTTTAAAAACAGCATCTATATAAATTTTATTTCCAATAGTAAAAAGCATGTATGCAGAACTGATGTAAATCCCCGCTTTTGTCCATTTTAAGCGTTTGGTATTTGTTCTTTTAAAGAATAAAACTACTATCATACAAGTCAAAAATGGAAGTGTATATAAAGGATCCACAACAGAAATATTGTTAAATGCAACTCTATAATCAGAAAAAGGTGCAAACAATTGTGTTCCGTAAGGCGTAAAACAATCTAAAATTGGGTGTGTAAAAATTGATAAAAAGAACAATAGAGTCCAATCTTTTTTGGTAGTGGTATCTATTCTTTTTCCAGAATTATATAATTTGAAGAAAACAAATCCGAAGATAAAAGCGCCTACAAAAGCAAAGGTAAGCGAATGCATAAATCCTCTGTGAAAAGTCATAATATCAATGCTGTTAGAGTAAAATAACTTCCCAATAAAAACATCCAAATCAGGGATTGTTCCGCCTATTGCGCCAAATAATAATGCTTTATTTCCTATCTTTTTACCGAGTGCAATTTCGCCGCAAGCAGCACCTAAAACAATCTGAGTTAACGAATCCATAGACGCAAATGTAGTAAACGAAATTGATTTGCATAGCTTCTTCTAAAATCGTAACATTACAACACAAAAATTTTATACAATGCAAGACGATAAAAACATTTCTGAAATTAAGATTGAAGACCAAAAAATAATTGAAAACAAAGAGTTAAATATTTGGGAAGCCCTATTTCCTGTTCTAATTTTAATCGGAATGTTAGCGTATAATGTTTATATTTTTGGTGATGATGCACTGAGTGGATCTAATCAATTTATTTTATTGATGGGTGCAGCAGTAGCGGCAATTGTTGGTTTTAGAAATAAAGTTTCTTTTGAACGAATGATTGAAGAAGTTGCTGAGAATATTAAATCTACAGCTGGGGCAATTTTAATTTTATTATTAGTTGGTGCTTTGGCAGGAACTTGGTTGATCAGCGGAATTATTCCTGCAATGATTTATTACGGATTGCAGGTGTTAAATCCAACGATATTTTTAGCGGCTTGTTTAATAATTTGTGCAGTAATTTCTATTGCCACTGGTAGTTCTTGGACCACTTCAGCAACGGTTGGTATTGCATTAATTGGTATTGGAGATGCCTTGGGGATTTCTTTAGGAATGACAGCCGGAGCAATCTTGTCTGGAGCTTATTTTGGAGATAAAATGTCGCCAATGTCAGATACCACAAATCTAGCGCCCGCAATGGCAGGAACAGATTTGTTTACACATATTAGATACATGGCGCTAACGACAGTTCCTACAATAATTATAACATTAATTGTATTTATAATTTTAGGGTTTACACAAAATGTAACTGGAGAAGCAGATACAAGTTCGTTGTTAGTTGATATAGATAAAGCATTTAATATTACTCCTTGGTTATTTTTAGTTCCAGTTGGAGTAATTGTTTTAATTGTAAAGAAAACGCCTCCGTTAATTGCATTGTTAATTGGTACTCTAGCTGCAGCCGTTTTTGCGTTGATTTTTCAACCAGAAGTTGTTGCACAAATTGCAGGAGTGAAAGAATTAGATTTTAATTCTGCTTATAAAGGAGTAATGAAAGCCATAACAGTAGAAACTTCTGTAGCAACAGAAAATAAAGCATTAGCCGATTTATTTACAGCTGGCGGAATGGCAAAAATGCTTGGAACCATTTGGTTGATTTTATGTGCAATGACTTTTGGTGGTGTTATGGATGCCATTGGAGCTTTGGCAAGAATTAGCAGTTTTATGTTGGGGCTTTTTGATTCAGTTTTTGGATTGTTTGCAAGCACAGTAGCAACGTGTATTGGATTAAATATTACAGCTTCAGATCAATATTTAGCAATTGTAGTTCCGGGTAAAATGTATGCAAAAGCATATAAAGATGCTGGATTAGCACCAGAAAATTTAAGTAGAACGCTAGAAGATTCTGGAACCGTAACGTCAGTGTTAGTTCCTTGGAATACTTGTGGAGCGTATCAATCTGGAGTTTTAGGTGTTGGTGTTTCAGAATATTTTTTCTACGCAATCTTTAACTGGCTGAGTCCTATTATGACTTTAATTTTCGCTGCATTTAAAATCAAAATAAAACAGTTGGTTAAAAAATAAATGATTGTTAAAGCGGCTCCTTCTGATGCAGAAACACTAACCCAAATTGCGTTAGAATCAAAAGCGTATTGGGGATATTCTTCAGCACAATTAGAAAGTTGGAGATCAGATTTAACAATTCTTCCAGAAACTTTTAATGATTGGGAGTGGTTGTAAATTTACAATCGATACTGAAATTGAAGATTTTTATTTATTAAATAGAATAGATTCAAGAAGTTGTGTGTTAGAATTTCTATTTGTAAAACCACCATTTATAGGAAAAAATATCGGAGGACAATTAATAGAACATGCTATTAAAAGTTGTAGAACCAATAGTTGTAAAGTTTTAAGTGTACTTTCTGATCCAAACGCGGTAGCTTTTTATGAGAAGTATGGATTTAAAACAATCTCTCTAAAAGAAAGTTCAGTTCCTGATAGGTTTTTACCTGAAATGGAACTAGAATTCCTAGAAAAGAGATGAATTATTTCTTCTTTAAAAGATGTAAAATTCCAGAAATCAATAAAAGAACCCAAGGTAAACCGTGTAACAACACGTCAAAATAATCTTGAAATTGCATTGCGTGTTCTCCGGAAAAAGCACTTCCTCCTAAAATCCATTGAATTTTACCCCAAATATGTGGCGGATTAAATGGCGCTAAACCTAAAGTTAAACTTGCGATTAAAAAGAGCTTCCAATTGTCTCGTAATTTTTGTTTCATTTTTCGGGTATTTTCTACTTTGTGACTAGATAAACCAGTTCCAAACCAAACCAAAACGGATTACATAATCTCTATATGGATAGTTGGGCGCAGAAAAATAATTCTTCTTTAAAAATAGGGAACTTAGGTTTTCTGCCTTTAAATAAATCCGAGTTCTTCTAACTTGTGCATTGATAAAAAAATCAAAAGTTGGATAACCGATTTCGGTGGAATTCTGAATTGTAAATTCGTTTAACAATGGATTAAAAGCATTTGCTTTGTATTTTGAGAAATACTTAAATGTAATTCCGGTTTGTAAGAATAAGGGTTTTCCTTCAAACAAAAAACCGGAATAATACAAGGTGTTTCTAGTTACAAAATTCGGAACCCTAAAGACATCTTTTCCGCTACTTACTTGCTGAAATAAAAGGGTGTTGTTTAATGCGAACTTTCCAAATTTGAACTCATTATTTGCTTTCACTTTTAAATACGTAACATTTTCTCCAGATTGTTGCGGTTTAGAAGTGTCATCAAAATAGGTATAGTTTTCAATGTTTGTAATGCTTGTATTTAAGTTTATCCATTTAGATTGCATTTCAAAAGCAATGTTTCTTGTATTGCTATTTTTAAAAGTATCATTTTGCCAATTGTACTCGTCGTAGGCACTTTGATATAAGATTGTATTAAAATTTGGTGATTTAGAATTGAGAGAAATACTTCCTTTAAAAGACGTTACACTATCTTTTTTGAAAATCGCTTCACTATAAAAATTTGAACCAGAAATACGTCCTGATCCAGGTGTAAGATTTACATCCGTATTTAATCGGAAATTTTTAATTTTCGCATTCCAGCTTCCTCCAAAAGAAATTGCAGAGCCTTTAATTTTAGGATTTGTAATGG
Organism: Polaribacter huanghezhanensis; assembly: GCF_030444335.1. NCBI lineage: Bacteria > Pseudomonadati > Bacteroidota > Flavobacteriia > Flavobacteriales > Flavobacteriaceae > Polaribacter > Polaribacter huanghezhanensis. The sequence goes on from NZ_CP128595.1 coordinate 1,304,129, forward strand.
TGTTTATTGTCGAATTTAAAACGGCATTATATCCGTAATTGTAATTTGTTAAACCTGTGTTTACTCTAAACGTTCCTAAAATATATTTCGAATTAAATTCTAAAAAGAATTGATTGTTGATGAGTTTATTTTCAACGGTGTCTGTAAAACCAGTAGCAATATTTGCATTCCCGAAAAACGTAGTGTTTACTGCTTTTTCGGTAAATTGATAGCTTTTAGTTTCGTGTGTAAATATGTGTCCGAATTTTAAATTGGTAAAGTTATTTTTGATGCTGTCTTTTGATGAAAATAGTTTATAATCTTGCTCAATATAAAACCGGTTTCCTTCTAAAGTTGTTTCTGTACCTTCTAAATTTACATCCAATCTTCCTCTGTCAGAAAAATTTGGGTCATTAGTTGTAAAAGCAGTTAAAGAGATTGCTGTTAATCCGCCGTTTTCTTGATTCATTAAATCTTGTTTTGCAATATGTCCTCTAATTGCGTATCGATTGTTTTTAGTTTGATAACTAAACACCGTTCTAAAATTACCTTGAGAAGCCAATGAGTTTCTGTAATTTCCTAAAGAACGCAGACCTTTGTAAAGAATGCCGACATTAAATCGTTCAGAAAAATTTAAGGTAAATAAGGTTTCTAAAACTTGTCCTTGTTGCAAGCCAGTTCTGTATAAAATTTCTGATGTTGGCGTCGGAACTTTGTAATAATTAATGTCTTCTTTGGATAGATAATTAAAATGTTTTGCGTTCATTCCAATAATTGGAAATGAGTTTTGATGTGTAAAATCGTATCCTAAATTGTTAAAAGTTTGTCCTTGATTATGAAAAGCAAGCAATTCAAAATTGTCTTTTCGTAAAAAATTATATTTGTATTCTTTTAAAATTGTGAGCGTAGTATCAATATACGTAGTGTCTTTTTTAAAAGAGATAATTTTATAATCAGTATATTTTGTTTTGCCGTTTAATTTTACAATCGTTCTTTTTTTATTGATAAATGTAGAATCTGCCTGGTTTATTCCATCCGAAGAAATGATTTGGGAATGGATTAGTTGCAAGCTAAAAAGCATGATGATTAAGAAACTAAAAAAACGTTTTTTCATGTAAAATGATTGATACAGCAAATGTAAAATTTTTAAACGGAAATAAAGATGAATAATTCCCTCTAAAACTGTTAATGAAAAAAAAGGTTTCTCATTTTTTATGAGAACAGATAAATTGTTATTCCCATGAAAATGGGAATCTAAAAGAAAAGAAATTGATTTTATATTCTTTTCTTTGTAGCGATGCTAAAAAGTAATTACAGCGGAAAAATTTTAGAAGCGGGAACAGACGAAGCCGGAAGAGGTTGTTTGTGTGGTCCGGTTGTGGCAGCTGCAGTTATTTTACCAGTAAGTTTTGAACATCCTTTTTTAAATGATTCTAAGCAATTATCAGAAAAGCAGCGGAAAGAATTAAGACCAATTATAGAACAAAAAGCAATCGCTTTTGGTGTTTCTTTTGTTGATGAAAAAGAAGTGGATACAATCAATGTGTTACAAGCTTCAATTGTTGGTATGCAGCGTTCCATTGAACAATTAGATCCGCAGCCAGAATTTATTATTGTTGATGGAAATAAATTTAAAACCTACAAAAAAGTTCCGCACGAAACCATTGTAAAAGGCGATGCAAAATATTTGAGTATTGCCGCAGCTTCGGTATTAGCAAAAACGTATAGAGATGAATTTATGGAGAAAATTCATCAAGAATTTCCGATGTACAATTGGAAACAAAACAAAGGATATCCAACAAAACAACACAGAAATGCGATTCGAGAATTTGGAATTACAGCGTATCACAGAAAAACATTTCGTTTGCTTCCAGAGCAATTAAAACTGAAGTTGTAATTGTTTTTTTTGTCAAGTAAATATATTTTTCTAAAAAAAAGACGACTCTATTTTAGTTTAGAGAAGGTATACTTGTCATTTTGAGGGAAGTGAAACGAAACCGAAAAATCTTATCAAAATTGTTATCAACTTATAAAAACTTCAACTATTTTAGCACTCTAATTTTACAAGATGATTAAAAGAACACGTGCTGAAATTACCAAATGTATCATTCATAAAGTAGCGAATAAATACAATCGCGGACAAAATGTTTTTTCAGAAAACGTCATCCGATTTGATGAAGATAGTTATCAATTAATGATTCCATTTTTATTAAAACCGTTTGTAAACTTGTCGCAAAGTTTTCGTTTTAGTCATCATGCAGATATTCGTTTAAACGAAATCAATAATTATGCAACAAACATTTTTAAGGATGAAAATTCTTTTATAGAAAATTCTAAAAACATTGTCAATCATTTATACGAACAATCAAATTCTGCTCAAATAAAAAAAGGCGATGTCATTATCGCATTGGTTGAAGGCATTGAATATCAAGATATTATAACGGAAGCAATTGGAGTTTTTAAAGTCGAAAATAAAACAGATTTTTTTCAAACCTATTTAGAAGACAATAGTTTTGATGTTGCTGTTCAACAAGGAATTAGTACCAAAAAAATAGACAAAGGTTGTTTGATTTTAAATACAACAGATGCAGAAGGAACCGTTGTTTTAAGTGTAGACAACAATCAATATGATGCGCAATATTGGATTAAAAATTTCTTGTCAGTAAAATATGCTGATGACAGAAATCAACACACACAGAGCTATTTAGAATTGTGTAAAGAGTTTTCTGAAGAAGTGATAAAACCCGAATTTGGCAAACAAGAACAAAGTCAATTTTTGGCAAATACCGTAGATTATTTTAAGGAAAACGAATCGGTAGATTACCATGCTTTTAAAGAAGAATTGTTTGAGGAAGACAAACAAAAAGGTATGTTTGACGATTATAAAAAACATTTTGAAACGCTGAATGATGTGTTAATCAGAAATAATTTTGAAGTTTCTGATGTGGTGTTAAAGAAAGAAAAAAGCAAGATAAAAAGCATCATTAAATTAGACACCAATATCGAAATAAAATTAGATGTTGATGCGCCAGATGCGGCTTCAGAATATTTAGAACGCGGGTATGATGAAGAGAAAAAAATGAAATATTACAAAGTATATTTTAACGAAGAAAAATAGCGCTAACTTATTTTTGGGTAAGATTTAAGTTCGTTTTTTTTCATTTAAAAATAGTATATTTACGTACATCAATTTTTACGACAGAGATGAAAAAAATACTCATTACAAGTGTTTTGCTGTTTTTTGGACTTCATATACTAGCACAAGAAAAAGTACAAACCTATACTTCAGAGCTAGGGAAATTCTCTATGGTTTCTTACGGAGAAGTTACAGAGGATGTTAAAAAAGAGAATAGCAGTACTATTTATAGAGCTGCATACAGAAGTAAGGAAATGCTTTTTGCAGTTTCAAGTAGCTTGCAGCAAAACAAACCTAAAAAAGTTTCTGATTTATTAAAAGCGTCTGTTTTAACTTTTAAAACGGCACTTAAAGCAACAATTGTTCAACAAAAAAATATTAAAGAAAATAAAACAAAAGGAATGTATGCTTCTCTAATGATGAATAATGATGTGACAGTAGAATACAAAGTATTCTCTAAAGGCTTTTACTTGTACCAAGTGATGGTGTTTGCAAAAAAAGACAAGTACAAAAAAGAAATTGCAGCGGCTTTTTTTAAAGCGTTTGCTATTACTAAGTAGCTTGAAAATTTATAGAAAAGATTTTACTTCAAACAAATCTGTAAAATGGTTTAAAATTTTCTCTTGAACATCTTCTAGAGGAATTTTTCTGCCCAATTCAACTTCCATAGAAGTAACGGCCTTTCCTCTAATTCCACACGGAATAATATTGTCGAAATAACCCAAATCTACATTTACATTTAGAGCAAAACCATGCATCGTAACCCAACGTGTAGAACGAATTCCCATGGCGCAAATTTTACGAGCAAAAGGTGTTCCAACAGCTAGCCAAACACCAGTTTCTCCTTTGCTTCTTTCTGCTTTTAAACCGTAATCATTTAAAGTCAAAATAATAACTTCTTCTAAAAAACGCAAGTATTTATGAATGTCTGTAAAAAAATTTTCTAAATCTAAAATAGGATACCCGACAATTTGTCCCGGACCGTGATAGGTAATATCTCCACCTCGATTTATTTTGTAAAAAGTAGCCCCTTTTTCTTCTAGCTGATTTTCATTCAATAATAAATTTTCTAAATCGCCACTTTTACCCAATGTATACACATGCGGATGTTCTACAAAAAGGAAATGATTTTTGGTTTCTTTTGTTTCATTATTCTTTCGATTGCTAATTTTTTGATCAACAATTTCTTGTAATAATTCGGTTTGATAACTCCAAGTTTCCTTGTAATCTTTAACGCCTAAGTTTTTAAGTAGAATGTTTTTATTCATAATAGTAGAGAGCAAAGATAAATATTTAATTACATTTGTTCGTGATATTTACAATTAACCCAAACTAATTTTAGATACATTTAATGATGAAAAAATACTACAAACTTTCTTTCTTGTTTTTCTTTTTTCTTTCTATTTCTATGTTTTCACAAAACATTTGGACAAAGAAAAAGGCAAAAGCAAGAAGTACAAAGAAAGCATTAGAATATAGAGAATCGCAACCAACATCTTACGAGCTATATACTTTAGATGCAGATTTGGTTGATAAAAAATTAACTCTTTCTACAGGTCAAGAAACCATTATGGAGTTGCCAACTCCAAACGGAATTCAACGATTTTTAGTAAAAGAAGCTTCTGTTTTTTCGGATGAATTAGCAGCGAAATTTCCTTTGATAAAATCGTACGTTGGAGTTGGAGTTGATGATGCAACCGCAAGAGTTCGATTTAGTAAATCTAGAGATGGTTTTCATGCAATAATTTCTTCAGGGAACTATCCAATGTTTTTAATCGACCCCTATACAAAAGATAAAAAAACAGCAATAGCTTATTTTAAAAACAAATCTACTAAAAGTAAATTTCAGTGTTTGTTTGAGAAAAATACGTCAAAAGGAAACCAAAGAAATTTCCAGAAAACAACAAATGCAAATGATGGAAAATTAAGAACGTATAGACTTGCCGTAGTTGCAACTGCAGAGTTTTCTCAATTTCATTTAACCAATCAAAACATTGCCCCAGCTGCAACAGATGCAGTTAAAAAGGCAGCAGTTCTGTCAGCTATAAATACCATAATGACTCGTGTAAATTGGGTTTTTGAGAGGGATTTAGGAGTTACTATGAAACTCGTAACAAACAATGAAAACCTTATTTTTTTAGATAGTGCAACAGATGGGTTAACTAATGATAATATTAATACCTTGTTAGAAGAATCGCAAAAAAAATGTGATACAATTATTGGCGATGCAAATTACGATATTGGACACTTATTTGCTTGGGTAAATGATGAAAGTGGAAACGGTTTAGCTGCTGGTAGCGTAGTTTGTGAAAGTGGAACTAAGGCAAAAGGAGTAACCATGAAAAAAACACCATTAGGTGATGGTTTTGCTATTGATTTAGTAGCTCATGAAATTGGGCATCAATTTGGGGCAAATCATACACAAAATAATGCAGACTGTAATATAAATAGAGGAACAGCTGTAGAGCCAGGAAGTGGTTCTACCATTATGGCGTATGCAGGTTTTTGTGCTCCAAACATACAGTTCTATAGTGATGCATATTTCCATGCAGCAAGTATTAAAGAAATGTGGACTTATGTTTCTACAATTGCAACTTGTGCTACAGAAACTGCAACAAATAATTCGGCTCCGGTTGCAAATGCTGGTACTAATTTTTTTATCCCAAAATCAACGCCATTTGTGTTAAAAGGTGCAGCAACAGATGTAGATAGCGCAAATAGTTTGACTTATAATTGGGAACAAGAAGATAATGAAGCAGCAACAATACCGCCAGCTGCAACAAGTACTGTTGGACCAATGTTTAGATCACTGCCATCTTCTACGTCACCAGATAGGTATATGCCAAAAATAGCAACTGTATTAGCAGGAAATACTTCTTCTACTTGGGAAGTTGTTCCTTCAGTAACTAGGTCTATGAATTTTTCTTTAACGGTTAGAGATAATGTTTTAAATGGTGGAGCAACTGCTAGAGATGATACTAAAATTACAGTTGATGGAAATTCTGGGCCTTTTAGGATGACCTCTCAAAATGACAATACGGTACCAATAGAATGGAAAGGAGCTAGTATACAGACTATTACTTGGGATGCTGCAAATACAACATTCTCACCAGTAAATTGTGCTTATGTTTCTATTGTATTTTCAACTGATAATGGAGTTACATTTGATACAGTCATAGAGAAAAAGACGCCTAATGATGGAGTACAAGATGTAATTGTTCCAAATTTAAATACAACTAATGGTAGAATAATGGTTAAAGCATTCGATAATGTTTTTTATGCTGTAAATTCAGCTAAGATTACTACTGTAAAAGTTGTGGTAAAAGACGGGTTTTTACTATATCCAAATCCAACAATAAATAAAGAGTTGTTATTAAGTTTGAAGAAAGAAACCTCTAAAAGTGTTGAAGTTAAATTGTTTAATCTATTTGGGCAATTGATTCAAAAGGATACTTATAACAATCCAGAAAAACAGTTTTTAAATAAAATGGACTATTCTAATGTGTCACAAGGGTTATATATATTAGTAGTAACCAATGGGTCTATTAAATTTATCAGAAAAGTTTTTATAAAATAATAATAAAAATAATTTTCAGTTATCTTGTTAAGTCAATTATTTTTATTGTGTAATTTTCACTTATGTCTATAGAAGTTTCTTCAGTAACCAAAGTCTACGATTCTCAAAAAGTGCTAAATAACATCAGTTTTTCTTTAGAAAAAGGATCTATTGTTGGATTCTTAGGCCCAAATGGCGCTGGAAAATCTACCATGATGAAAATCTTAATTGGTTTTATAAATCCAACAGAAGGAACCGTTTTAGTCAACGGAATTAACGTGTTAGAAAATCCGATTGAAGCGCAAAAAAACATTGGTTATTTGCCAGAAAACAATCCGTTATATACAGAAATGTATGTAAAAGAATACTTGCAATTTCAAGCATCCATTTATAAAATAGCCAAAGAAAATGTTGCTGATATTATAGAAAAAGTTGGTTTAACGCCTGAAGTTCATAAAAAAATAGGACAATTATCAAAAGGCTATCAACAAAGAGTTGGTTTGGCTGCTGCTTTGTTACACAATCCAGATGTATTAATTTTAGATGAACCAACTACAGGTTTAGATCCAAATCAGTTGGTAGATATTAGGGAGTTGATTAAAGAAATAGGAAAAGATAAAACCGTGTTGTTTTCTACACATATCATGCAAGAAGTAGAGGCGGTTTGCGATCGGGTCATCATCATTAAAAAAGGAGAAATAGTTGTCGATAAATTACTGAAAGACGTTCGTTCTAACCAGCAGCAAATTATAGAAGTGACGTTTGATTTTAAACTTGAGGAACAATTTATAAAAAAATTACCCAACTTAGTTTCCTATAAAAATAACTACGATACTACATGGTTTTTAACCTTTAATGCTGATAAAGATATGCGTTCTGTGGTGTTTGATTTTGCACAAGAAAACGGACTTAAAATTTTAGGGTTGAACACGCAGAATCAAAATCTAGAAGCACTTTTTAGAGAAAGTACCAATTAAAGTCCTGCTTTTGAACTTGAAATTTTTGAAGCTAATAGCGCCATTGGAATATAGGCGAAAATAAGATCTACAGCATTGAACCACATTGGAGCAGGCAACATAAAAACATTTATCGTTCCGAATACTAAAAAGATACATCCAACAATTAAAGTCATTTTTTTCTTGGTTGCTGCAATTTTATCGGTAACAATTGCTCCAACTAAAGTCCCGATTGCGTGTGCTAAAAAAGGAAAGAAAAAATGTTTTGGTTCAAAAAGATGTAAAGATTCTTTTAAACCCTCCATGCTTGTAACATCTGCTCCGTTTGGAGGCGGAATTACAGAGCTACTCATCATAATTATTCCCATATTCACAATACTACCTATCACCAGGCCAGCAATAACTGCAAGAATATTTTTTAATGTAGCATTAATGAAAATACATTTATAGACTGATAAATATACAGCTATAAAAATTATTGAATTTATAAACAGTTGAAAAAGAGGTTATAAAAACGTATATTTGAGTTTAACTATAAAAAAACGAACCAATGGAAGATTTAACAGAGCAGCAAAATGCAACTATAATGTCTTATAAAGAATGGGCATTAACCATCTTTTTAGCATCCATTCCAATTGTAGGATTTATTTTAGTATTGATTTGGGCATTTGACTCAAACACAAGAATTAATAAGAAAAATTGGGCAAAAGGAACTTTATTATTAATGGTAATTTACTTTATCATCATAATGCTATTCTTATTTATGTTTGGCGGTTTGGCAATTTTAGCAGGAATGAGTTAATTCAATTTAAAAGTAACTTGTTCTTTTTCTAATTTAGCTAACAGTTCATTTGTTATTTTTATTTTAGGAATTCTACTTGGTAAACTCAGTTCTATTTTTTCTTTTTTATCCCAAATTGTAAAATACAGACTTTGTTTACCAGGATTTGTTTCTAATAATTGTTGCAGATTCGTAATGTTGTTTTCTGTTACTTCTTCAACAGGAATTTGAATGGTGATTTTTTTACACATTTCATCCATCGTGTCGTGCAATAATTTGAATTCTGTAAACTGTAATCTTGGTTCACCAACGATTCCAGTATTTTTATTTGCCCAACCTGCTTTGATTACTGTTTTTACAAATAAGAAAGAATTTGGAACTAAAAAGTGTCTAAATTTTAAATATTCTTCTCCAAAAATTCGAAACTCATTATTGTTATAATAATCTTCTATAAAAAAAGTAGCCCAACCTTTTCCAGCTTTAGAAACTCGATGTTGAACGTCGGTAACAATTCCTGCAAAAGATAAATTCATTCCCACATACTTCGTAAGATCTCCTTTAAAATGAGATAAATTGGCATTACAAAAGGTCAATTCGTTTTTAAAATCATCTAAAGGATGCGCAGAAATATAAATTCCGACCACTTCTTTTTCTTTCCCTAAAGTTTCCATGGTGCTCCAAGTTTCACATTCTGGAATAATAGGTTCTGGCAATTGAATATCTGATGCTTCTCCAAACAAAGAAACTTGTGATGAATTTTCTCCATCTTGATATTTGTTTCCGTAACGCAATGCCTTCTCAATAAAGGTTTGTCCTTTTTCATCTTGAGCAAAATATTGCGCTCTATGAGAATCTTTAAAAGAATCAAATCCGCCAGCTAAAATCAATCCGTCAAATGCTTTTTTATTAGCAACACGTAAATCAACACGTTTTGCAACATCAAAAATCGACACAAAGTGTCCATTTTTTTTACGTTCATCAATAATTGCTTTTACAGCCAAACTTCCAACTCCTTTAATTGCCGCCATTCCAAAACGGATATTTCCTTCTTTATTTACAGAAAATTTAGAATACGATTCGTTCACATCTGGACCTAAAACGGTCAGTCCAGAACGTTTGCATTCTTCCATAAAAAACGAAACAGACTTAATGTCATTCATGTTATTTGACAACACAGAGGCCATATATTCAGCAGGATAATGTGCTTTTAAATATGCCGTTTGATAGGCAATCCAGGCATAACAAGTGGAGTGAGATTTGTTAAAAGCATAACTTGCAAACGCTTCCCAATCTTTCCAGATTTTCTCTAATTTTTCTGCATCATGCCCATTTTTACTTGCTTGCTCAATAAATTTCGGTTTCATTTTAGCAAGCACAGAAGCTTGTTTTTTTCCCATGGCTTTACGCAACACATCAGCTTCACCTTTGGTAAAATCTGCTAACTTTTGCGACAACAACATTACTTGCTCTTGATAGACTGTAATTCCGTAAGTTTCTGCCAAGTATTCTTCCATCGCTGGCAAATCATACTCAATATCTTCCGTTCCGTGTTTTCTGTTGATAAACGACGGAATGTACTCCATTGGTCCAGGTCTGTACAACGCATTCATTGCAATTAAATCGGCAAAAACAGTTGGTTTTAAAGCACGCATGTGTTTTTGCATTCCGGGTGATTCGTATTGAAAAATCCCAACCGTTTCTCCACGTTGAAATAATTCGTATGTTTTTTCATCATCCAACGGAAAATTTTCTGGATCTAATTCAATTCCGTGTTTTGCCTTTACAATTTTTACGGTATGCTTAATTAGGGTTAATGTTTTTAATCCCAAGAAATCCATTTTCAACAAACCTGCACTTTCCACAACCGAGTTATCGAATTGTGTCACATACATGTCAGAATCTTTAGCAAGTGTCACCGGAACAAAATTTGTAATGTCGGATGGTGTAATAATTACACCACAAGCGTGAATTCCGGTATTACGAACAGAGCCTTCTAAAACCCTTGCTTTGTTGATGGTTTCTGCACTTAAATCAGTTCCTTCAGCTAATTTTTTAAGCTCGTTCACCAATTCAATTTCTTCTGAACGCAATTTTTCTTTTAGCTCTTTATCGCCTAATGAAAAGATTTTGCTCAGTTTCATTCCAGGAATTAACTTGGCAATTCTGTCGGCTTCAAAAAGCGGTAAATCTAGTACTCTTGCTGTGTCTCTAATAGAAGATTTTGCAGCCATGGTTCCGTAGGTAATAATTTGCGCAACCTGATTAGATCCATATTTATTGATTACATACTCCATTACTTTTCCACGTCCTTCATCATCAAAATCGATATCGATATCTGGCATCGAAACACGTTCTGGATTTAAGAAACGCTCAAAAAGTAAATCGTATGTAATTGGATCTAAATTGGTAATCCACAAACAATACGCAACAACAGATCCAGCAGCAGAACCACGACCAGGACCAACGGCAACATCCATATTTCTGGCTTCTCTAATAAAATCTTCTACAATTAAAAAATATCCTGGATAACCCGTTTTTTCAATTACAGACAATTCAAAATCTAAACGCTCTCCAATTGCTTCTGTAATTTCTCCGTAGCGTTTTTTTGCACCTTCATAGGTTAAATGGCGTAAGTAATTGTTTTCTCCTCTTTTTCCGCTATCTTCTGCATCTTTTTCATCTTGAAATTCTGTTGGAATATCAAAAGCGGGTAATAAAACATCTCTTGCCAACGTGTAAGGTTCCACTTTATCAACAACTTCTTGAATGTTAGAAATTGCTTCTGGTAAATCTGCAAATAATTGCTTCATTTGTTCAGAAGATTTGAAAAAATATTCATCGTTTGGCAAACCGTAACGATAGCCTCTTCCGCGACCTTTTGGAGTAGCTTGTTTTTCTCCGTCTTTTACACACAATAAAATATCATGCGCATTGGCATCTCCTTTTTCTAAATAAAAAGTGTTGTTGGTAGCAACCGTTTTTATGTGGTGGTTTTTAGAGAATTTTAATAAGGTTTCATTGACTATTTTTTCATCTTCTTGTCCATGACGCATCAATTCGATGTAAAAATCATCTTTAAAAACAGATTTCCACCAAAGCAAGGCTTCTTCTGCTTGTTTTTCTCCGACATTTAAAATTTTACTTGGAATTTCTCCGTATAAATTTCCAGTAAGTACAATAATATCTTCTTTGTATTTTTCTACAATTGCTTTGTCGATTCTAGGAATATAATAGAAGCCATCTACAAATGCGATGGACGACATTTTTGCCAAATTGTGATATCCTTTTTTATTTTTCGCCAACAAAACAACTTGATATCCGTTGTCTTTTTTGCTTTTATCTAAATGATTTTCGCAAATATTAAATTCGCAACCAACAATGGGTTTTAAAATAGTTTCGGTTGGTGTTTCACCTTCAGCCTCTAACTCTTTGTTTTTGGCTTCTGCAGTTTTATTATGATTTAAAATAGCGCTTACAAAATGAAAAGCTGCCATCATATTTCCTGTGTCTGTCAAAGCAATTGCAGACATGTTGTCTTTTGCAGCAGCCTTTACAATGTTGCCAATTTGCATGGTAGATTGTAGTACAGAAAACTGTGTGTGATTGTGTAAATGCGCAAACTGAACACCTTCTAATGAGGCAATATTTTTTGTAGAAACGGCTGTTGTGTCGGCATCTTTTTTTGCCTCAGCACGTTTTCTAATTTTTTCACTTTCTTTTTTTAGGTTGATGTGTTTTAAACCAATTACCTGAATTGGTTTTGGATTTGCTTCTGAGAAATTTTGAAAATAACTTTCATCAACATCTAATTCTTCTTTGGTGAATTCTCGTAAACGAATCAATTCTAAAAAACAACGTGTTGTTGCTTCAACATCGGCAGTTGCGTTATGTGCTTCTGCAAAATCTTGTCCAAATAAATGTCTGTGTAATTCTGTTAACGTTGGCAATTTAAACTTCCCATATCTTCCTCCAGGAAGTTGACACATCAACGCTGTTTTCTCAGTACACGTATCTAAAAGAGGTAGTTTATTTAACTTACTTTCAACCCCTAAACGATGAAATTCACAGCCCATAATATTAAGATCAAAACCAACATTTTGACCAACAATAAATTTTGTTTTTTGCAAGGCTTCATTAAATAACTGTAAACTTTCCGCTAAAGAAATTCCTTGTTCCTGGGCAAGTTCTGTAGAAATTCCGTGAATTCTTTCTGCATCATACGGAATGTTAAATCCGTCAGGTTGAATTAAAAAATCATTATGTTCTAATAAATTTCCGAATTTATCATGCAACTGCCAAGCAATCTGAATGCATCTTGGCCAATTATCTGTATCGGTAATTGGTGCATTCCAGCTTTTAGGCAAACCTGTTGTTTCGGTATCAAAAATTAAGTACATAAATGATTTTAAATTGTATTTTTAGAGACTTTAAAGATACTTTTTTTTGATATTTTTTTAAGTGAAGAAACGGTAATAGTTGTTAACAATTATAGAATCGAATCAAGTGATAAAACTACTATATTCAATATCTTTACGAAAGACAAAATGATGAAAGATTTTACTTTACAAATTATTGGGCATCGAGGGGCTTCTTTTAACGCTCCAGAAAACACGCTTTCTGCAATTCAACTAGCTTGGAATTTGGGAATTAAAAAAGCAGAAATTGATGTACATCTATCAAAAGACTACCAAATTGTTGTCATTCATGATGAAAACACCAAACGACTTACAGGAAAAGATGCTTTGGTTAAAGATCAAACTTTAGCGGAATTACAAGACTTAAGCGTTTGCTTAAAAACAGGTGTTGATAAAATACCGACTCTAAAAGAAGTTCTTGAAACGATTCCAATAGAGAGTACTTTGATTATCGAAATAAAATGTGGAAAAGAAATTATTCCGATTTTAGAACGAGAAGTAGCAAACTATTCTTTTGATGCTTTAGTGTTTATTAGTTTTGATTATGAGGTTATTTCTGAAGTTAAAAAAAGTTTTCCAAACAACAAATCCCTTTGGTTGTTAGATTTAGATTACACAAAAGAGACTGAGAAAGAATATGTCGGAATTGAATCAATTCTAAAAAAAACGAAACAAGCAAATTTAGACGGAATCAACGTTTGGGCTGGAAAAATTGCTGATAAAAACTTTGTAGAGGCCGTAAAAACAGCAAACTTGCTTTTGTATATTTGGTCAACAAATTCTGTGGAGTTGACAAAACATTTTTTAAAACTAGGTGCTGATGCAGTTACGACAGACAGACCAAAATGGATTTTAGATCAACTTTAAAATTGCAAAATTCATGAAAAATAAAGAATTAGAAGAAACGCATTGGGATGTTTTAATCATTGGTGGCGGAGCGACAGGAGTTGGAACTGCAATTGATGCAGCATCTAGAGGTTATAAAACATTGCTTGTTGAGCAAAGTGATTTTGGAAAAGGAACATCCAGTAAAAGCACCAAATTAATTCATGGAGGCGTTCGGTATTTGCAGCAAGGAAACATTTCTCTAGTTTTAGAATCGTTGAAAGAACGAGCGATTTTAAAAAAGAACGCACCTCATATTGTACACGATTTGAATTTTGTTGTTCCGACTTATGATTGGTGGGAAAGTCCATTTTATGGAATCGGACTTAAATTGTACGACATGCTTGCGGGAAAAGAAGGATTTGGGAAATCTGAGTTTTTATCCAAAGAAGAAACGATTTCTTACTTGCCTACGATAGAACAAGAAGGGTTGCAAGGAGGCATTTTGTATCATGATGGACAATTTGACGACACACGTCTACTAATTAGTATGTTGTTAACGGCTGAAAAGCAAGGCGCTACTTTATTGAATTACACAGAATTAATTTCGCTAACCAAAACAAATGATAAAATTAGTGGCGGAATTATTAAAGATGTGCAGACAAAATCGACCTTTGAAATTAAGGCAAAAGTAGTGATCAATGCAACGGGAGTTTTTGCAGATGCCGTTCGAAAAAAAGATCTTTCAGGTGTAAACAACAGAATGACGGGAAGTCGAGGTACTCATATTGTGTTGGATAAGAGTTTCTTAAAGGGAGAAACTGCAATTATGATTCCTCATACCAAAGACGGACGTGTTTTATTTGCTGTTCCTTGGCACGATAAATTGTTGATTGGAACGACAGATATTGAAGTTCAAGAATACAATCTTGATCCTGTTTCAACAGAAGAAGAAATTAATTTTTTATTGAATCACACGGCTAAATACCTTGTTAAAAATCCAACTAAAAAAGATATTAAAAGTGTTTTCTCAGGCTTACGACCTTTGGTGAAAAATGATTCTTCTGAAAGTTCTTCTGAAATATCTAGAGAACATCAAATAGAAATTAGCGAAAACGGATTGGTTAGTATTTTAGGCGGAAAATGGACAACGTATCGAAAAATGGCAAAAGATGTTGTAAACAAAGCTTCTACGTACGCCGGTTTGCCAAGAGTTAAATCAGACACACATAAATTACAATTGAACGGTTTTCATGAAAATTCTGCAGTTTTTGAAGCGTTGAGTATTTATGGATCTGATGCTTTAAAAATAAAGAAAATAAGTGCTGATAATCCTGATTTAAAAGAGAAATTACATCAAGAATATCCAATTATAAAAGCACAAATTGTTTTTGCAGTACGAAATGAAAAGGCCAAGACAATTGAAGATTTTTTAGCAAGAAGAACGCGTCTTTTATTTCTTGATGTAAAAGCGAGCCTTGATGTAGCTCCCGTTGTTGCAGAAATAATGGCAAAAGAATTGGGTACAACTGAAGATTGGATTCAAGAGCAACTTACATCTTATCAAAAAGTGGCAAGTACATATCTTCCGTAGATTTTATCTTGTTTCATCAACAATTTAAGGCAGCAATTATTCGATTTTAATTCCTTGATTTTTAATTGTTTTTCTAATTTATTTTGAAAAATATTTTTGTATATTTGCAGCCGCTTATTACGAGATAATAAGAATTTTAATAATCAAGGTCGAGAACCTTAAAAAATTAACAATAAATGTCAGTAAAAATTAGATTACAAAGACACGGTAAAAAAGGAAAACCATTTTATTCAATCGTAGCAGCTGATGCTCGTGCAAAAAGAGATGGTAAATTCTTAGAAAAATTAGGAACTTATAACCCTAATGTAAACCCAGCAATTATTGAATTAGATGTTGATGGTGCTGTAAAATGGTTACAAAACGGAGCGCAACCTACAGATACTGCGAGAGCAATTTTATCTTACAAAGGTGTGATGTTAAAAAATCATTTGGCTGGTGGAGTTCGTAAAGGAGCTTTAACTGAAGAGCAAGCAGAAGCAAAATTTACTGCTTGGTTAGAAGAAAAAGCAGGAAGAATTACTGCTAAAAAAGAAGGATTAACAAAAGAGCAAACAGAAGCAAAAGCTGCTGCATTAGCTGCAGAAAAAGCGGTAAACGAAGCTCGTGTAAATGCTGTTAAAGAGGCTGAAGCTGCAATTGTTGCAGAGAAAGAAGCTGCTGAAGCTGCTGAAGCTGCATTAGAAGCAGAAAAAGTTGCTGCAGAAGCTACAACTGAAGAAGTTGTTGAAGAAACTGAAACTGAAACAGAAGAATCTACTGAAGAGAAATCTGCAGAGTAATTCAAAATTTTAGCGAAATGCGTAAAGAAGATTGTTTTTATTTAGGCAAAATCGTTAGAAAACATAGTTTTAAAGGTGAAGTGGTCATCAAGTTAGATACCGACGAACCTGAACTGTACCAAGAAATGGAATCAATTTTTGTCGATTTAGGCAATAATCTGATTCCATTTTTTATTGAAAAAAGTTTACTTCAAAAAGGAAATCAATTGCGTGTTCAGTTCGAAGATATGTACACCGAAGAAGAAGCGGATGGCATTTTAAAAGCAGATGTATATTTACCGTTGGATTTGCTGCCAAAATTATCTGGAGATAAATTTTATTTTCATGAAGTAATTGGCTTTAAAGCTGTTGATGTAAATTACGGATTGGTTGGAACCATTGAAGGAATCAACGATAAAACAGCACAGCCTTTATTTGAAATCAAGAACGGAGATAAAGAAGTTTTTATTCCGATGATTGATGATTTTATCAAAAAAATTGATAGAGAAAATAAAGTAATTGAAGTTGAAACTCCTAAAGGATTGATTGAGCTTTACTTAGAAGATTAATAGATTCTGAAACAAATTCAGAATAAAGAGAGGTGGCCGAGTGGTCGAAGGCGCACGCCTGGAAAGTGTGTATACGGCAACGTATCGAGGGTTCGAATCCCTTCCTCTCTGCAAGAGAGTAAAAAGTTTAAAAGTTCTGCGTTTATTTTCGCGGAATTTTTGTTTTAAAATTAGAGAATATATTGAGGAAACCATTTCAATTTAAGGAATTTGTAATTCATCAGGATAAAACTGCGATGAAAGTTGGAACTGATGCGGTGTTGCTTGGCGCTTGGTGTTCTTTAGAAAAATTTCCAAATACAATTTTAGATATTGGTGCAGGAACTGGAATTATTGCGCTTATGTTAGCACAACGTTCTGATGCATTTACGATTGATGCAATAGAGGTTGATGAAAACGCGTATGAGCAAAGTGTTGAAAATTTTGAATTAAGCGATTGGTCAGATCGGTTGTTTTGTTACCATTCGTCTTTTGAAGAATTTACGCGCGAAATGGAAGATGAAGAAGAAAAATATGATTTGATAATTTCGAATCCGCCATTTTATACCGATGCTTTTGAAACTGAAAATGAAGCGAGAAATAAAGCGCGATTTACATCGTCACTTACTTTTGAAAATTTAATTTTAGGTGTTTCTAAAATCCTTTCTAAAACAGGTGAGTTTTCTGTGATAATTCCGTTTAAAGAAGAAGAAAATTTTATAAAAATTGCACAACAAAACAATTTATTTCCGATTAGAATTTGTCATGTAAAAGGAACAGCGACTTCAGAAATTAAAAGAAGTTTATTGTGCTTTGCTTTTGGTAAAAAAGAAATCCAAGCAGCAGTTTTGGTTATCGAAAAAGAGAGACATCAATACACCGAAGCATATATCAACCTGACCAAAGACTTTTATTTAAAAATGTAAAAAAAATGCGATTTCACAAAATAGTAAAATCGCATTTAGATTCATTTCTTTTTCATTAACCGATTACATTTTCTGGATTGTATCCCAAATAAGGAACCTCTTTTTCTGTAAAAGAAATACCGAAACTTTCTAATTCTTTTAAAATGGGTTCATACACTTCTTTAGAAATTGGTCTTAAAACACCAGGCGTTTTAATTTCTCCGTTTAGTATTTTTAATGCAGCAATTGCAACAGGCAAGCCAACCGTTTTTGCCATTGCAGTGTAGGTTTGGTTTTCTCCAATAGTAACCATGCTACTTTCTATTTGTTGCTTTTTACCATTTAATTCGAAACCGAATTTATGGTGCATAATAATCATGTCTTTATCCTCTTCAGAAAGCGTCCATTTATCCATTAATATTTTCTGTAAAATTTGAGCTGGAGTTGCATTTTTCAATCCAATTATTTTTGTTGGATTAAAAATATCGAGCTCAATTAACTTTTCCCACATTACATCATCTTGATCAATTTTTAAATACGAACGCAATTTTAATTCTACAGAGTCTGTTGGACTATACGCTAAAAACAAATTAACAAAATCACGATAACTCATGTGTTCTGAGTCTTCAATTGTGTAGGTGTCATCGGTCATTCCTAATTGAATAAAGATGTTCCAAGCTCTAGAAAAACCAACTTTCCTGATTGTTCCTCTGTACATTGTAGGAATGTTTTCCAAACCATAAATAGAACGGTATTTTAAAGAATCTCTATTAGCGTATGCTTCAAATTTTCCGCTTCCGTTTATTTGTAAAAACTCAGTTCTTCTAAATAATTTATGATAGGGAATGTATTTGTAAGTTCCTTCTTGAATAAACATTGCTGCGCCTCCTTGTCCAGCAGTTACAACGTTTCTTGGATTCCAAGTAAATTTATAATTCCATAAATTAGTATCGCTTTCAGGGGCAACTAATCCACCAGTAAAAGATTCGAATAATACTATTTTTCCGCCTTTTGCATGAATTTTATCAATAACATGCATGGCACTCATATGATCAATTCCTGGATCTACGCCAATTTCGTTCATAAAAACCAAGCCGTTCTTTTTAACATTAGCATCTAACGCTTTCATTTCATCAGAAATGTAAGAAGCAGTAACCATGTTTTTTTGAAATTGGATACAGTCTTTTGCAACTTCTAAATGAAACCTTGCAGGCAACATCGAAATAACAATATCTGCTTTTTTTATGGCAGTTTCTCTTTGGGTTTTATTAAAAACATTAAGCTGAATTACAGTTAAATTGGGGTGTTTTGGAATTCGTTTATTGATGTCTTCTATAGAAATATCTCCAATAGTAATATGTAAATTTTCTTTAGAAGATGTATCAAGTAAATATTTTATAAGTGAAGAGCTAGATTTGCCAGCTCCAATAATTAAGATGTTTCTCATTTTATTATTTTATAACTAATTTTACAATTGTGAATCGTGTAAATAATGTTTAGCTAAAATACACAATTCAGCGAGAAAAGTTTAAAATAAAACAAAAATCAAAAAAATGAATAAAAATTTAACAATAACATCAGTATTAGGAATCTTAACAATCATTTTAGGAGCTTTTGGAGCGCATGCGCTGTCAAAAACTTTAACAATAGGAGGCCTGAATAGTTTTGAAACTGCGGTTCGCTATCAAATGTATCATGTAATTGTATTGCTATTTGTAAACACGTATCAAGGTTTTACTGCAAAGCAAAAGACCCGTATCAGTTGGTTGTTTTTTCTAGGAATTTTGTTTTTTTCTGGTTCTATTTATGTAATTGAATTAATCGGAGTTTCTGCTAAAAGCATCTGGTTTATTACTCCTTTAGGAGGTTTGTTTTTAATGTTAGGTTGGTCGTTTATGGCATTTAGTTTTGCAAAAAGAAATGAACAATAAATAGTTGATAAAAATTTAAAATGATTAAATCATTGTGAAAATAATCTGTACTTTTGCTCTTTATTATTTAACACAACTAAATAAATAACTTAAAATTTAAACATGGTAAATTTTGATTCAAAATCAATTTCACTAGATAGTTTAGGAATTAAAAATGCAACAACTCATTACAACTTAACTTCTGATGAGTTACATGCAGCAACTATTGAAAAAGAACAAGGAGTTGAAGTTTCTTCTGGAGCTTTAGCTATTAATACAGGAGAATTTACTGGAAGGTCGCCTAAAGACCGTTTTATCGTAAAAGACGATGTGACGAAAGATGAAGTTTGGTGGGGAGATATCAACATCCCTTTTGATGTTGATAAATTTGATAAATTATATGATAGAGTAACAAACTATTTATCTAACAAAGAAATTTTTGTTAGAGATAGTTATGTGTGTGCAGATGAAGATTACAAATTAAATATTCGGGTTGTAAATGAGCATCCTTGGGCGAACTTATTTGCTCACAATATGTTTTTACGTCCAACGGAAGATCAATTAAAAACGTTTTCTCCAGAATGGACTATCATTAATGCGCCAGGTTTTATGGCAGATCCAGAAATTGATGGAACAAGACAACATAATTTTGCAATTCTTAATTTTTCAAAAAAAATAGCTTTAATTGGAGGAACGGGGTATACTGGAGAAATTAAAAAAGGTATTTTTTCTGCATTAAACTTTATTCTTCCAGTATTTAAAAAAACATTGCCTATGCACTGTTCTGCAAATGTTGGTAAAGACGGAGATACAGCAATTTTCTTTGGATTATCTGGGACAGGTAAAACAACCTTGTCAGCAGATCCAGATAGAAGATTAATTGGTGATGATGAGCACGGTTGGACAGTTGACAATACTGTTTTTAATTTTGAAGGTGGTTGTTACGCTAAAGTTATTGATTTGACTGAAGAAAAGGAACCAGACATTTTTCATGCAATTAAAAAGGGAGCTATTTTAGAAAATGTAATTCTAAAAGAAAACGGTGATGTAGATTTTGAAGATACTTCTATTACACAAAATACAAGAGTTAGTTATCCAATTTATCATATAGATAATATACAGCCAGGATCCATTGGTAATAATCCAAAAAACATATTTTTTCTAACAGCTGATGCTTTTGGAGTATTGCCTCCAATCTCAAAACTAACACCAGGTCAAGCAGCGTACCACTTTATTTCAGGTTATACTGCAAAAGTTGCTGGAACAGAAGCAGGAATTGATGAGCCAACTCCAAGTTTTTCTGCTTGTTTTGGAGCACCATTTATGCCATTACATCCAACACGTTATGCAGAAATGTTAAGTACTAAAATGAAAGAAGCCAACGTAAATGTTTGGCTGATTAACACAGGTTGGACAGGTGGTTCTTACGGAACAGGAAGTAGAATGAAATTAAAGTACACCCGTGCAATGATTACGGAAGCTTTGGAAGGAAACTTAGATGCTGTTGAGTTTGTACAGCACCCAATATTTGGATTGTCTATGCCAATACATTGTGATGATGTGCCAAATGAAGTTTTAAATCCAAAAGATACTTGGACAGATAAAGCATCTTATGATAAAAAAGCATTAGAGCTTGCAAATTCATTTAGAAAAAACTTTGCAAAATTTGAAGAATATGCAAATGAAGAAATTATGACTGGTGGACCACTAATGTAAACCAAACTGTAAACTATAAAAAAAGCATCTCAATTGAGGTGCTTTTTTTATGGATTGTTTTTCCTATTTTTATAGAACATCAACTTACTAAAATATATGATAAAAAAGTGGTTTAAAAATATAGGTCCCGGAACTTTAATTGCGGCAGCTTTTATAGGTCCAGGAACAGTGACACTGTGCACAATAGCAGGAGTTAATTTCGGTTTCAATTTGTTGTGGGCCATGGTGCTTTCTATTTTTGCAACTATTGTTTTGCAAGAAATGGCGGCCCGATTAGGAATTATTTCTCAAAAAGGATTATCAGAAGTCATACGAGAAGAAATTAAAATCCCTTTTTTAAAACAATTTATTACGCTATTAATCTTAGCAGCAATTGTAGTTGGAAATGCATCTTACGAAGCAGGAAATATTAGTGGAGGAGTTTTAGGACTAGAAACAGTTTTAGGTAAAATAGAATTTATTATCGGTTCATTTTCTATCAATAGCATGAGTTTACTAGTTGGAGTTATTGCTTTTGTTTTGTTATACATAGGGAATTATAAAATATTAGAAAGGGCGCTAATTACACTTGTTTTAATGATGAGTGTTTCATTTGTTATTACTGCAATTATAACAAAACCCAATCTCTCAGAAATTTTCAAAGGAATTTTTATTCCAAGTTTCCCTGACAATAGTTTATTAACAATAATTGGTTTAATTGGAACAACGGTTGTCCCCTATAATTTGTTTTTACATGCTTCATTAGTTAAAGAAAGGTGGAAGAAAAAAGAAGATATTTCATTTGCTAAAAAGGATACTATTATTTCAATCATTTTAGGAGGATTGGTTTCGATGGCAATTATGGTTTCTGCAGCAGGAATACAAACCAGTACAATTTCAAACGCATCTGATTTAGCAAAAGGACTAGCACCATTGTATGGAGAGTTTTCAAAATACTTTCTTTCAATCGGATTGTTTGCAGCAGGAATAACTTCTGCAATTACTGCTCCATTAGCTGCCGCTTATGTAGCAAAAGGATGTTTAGGATGGAGCGTTGGTTTAAAATCAAGACAGTTTAGAGCCGTTTGGATTATTGTTTTACTACTTGGAATTTTCTTTTCTTCATTAGGGTTAAAACCTATTGAAATTATAAAATTCGCACAGGTTGCAAACGGAATGTTACTGCCAATTATAGCTGGAATTTTATTGTGGATTATGAATAAAAAATCTGTATTAGGGGTTTATGTGAATTCAAAAAGACAAAATGTTTTTGGATTAATTATAGTAGTTGGTACTATTTTTCTTGGTTTAAAAGGAATACTCAAAGTTTTTAATTTACTATAAATGAAGGTAATTGATTTTAATTGCGATGTTGGTGAAGGAGTAGAGAATGAGCATCTTTTAATGTCCTATATTTCGTCGTGTAATATAGCCTGTGGAGGTCATTTTGGGGATGAAAAATCGATTGATGAAACCATTCAATTAGCTATTGAGAATAAAGTTAAGATTGGGGCGCATCCATCATTTCCTGATAAAAAAAATTTTGGAAGAAAAATCATGAATATCTCTGATGAGGATTTGAAAAAAAGTATTGTTTTTCAACTAGATTTATTTCAAAAATGTTTAGAAAAAAAGAATGAGAAACTACATCATATTAAAGCACATGGAGCTTTATATCATTTAATTGCTAAGGATAAAAAAGCGGCAACAGTTTTTGTCAATACTATTAAAAAATATGTAGAGAAAGCTTATTTATATGTTCCATATAATTCAGAAATTGAAAAAGTAGCTATTGAAAATAACATCAACATTAAATACGAAGCTTTTGCTGATCGGAATTATAAGAACGACTTGTCTTTAGTTTCTAGAACAGAATCAAATGCAGTTATTTCTAATCCGACCAAAGTTTATGAACATGTATTAAATATGATTCAGAACGATCGCGTAAAAACAGTTTCAAATTCACTAATAAAAATAAAAGCGGATACTTTTTGTATTCATGGCGATAATCAAAATGCTCTCGAAATTTTGCAAGAAGTAACAGCACTATTAAAAACTCAAAATATACAAATTGCCTAATTTTCAGCTTTCATATAAAATTTTTGGTGAAAAAGCTATTTTAATTGAATGGCCTTCTGAAATTAGTGAAATAATTTTAAAGGATATTTTAAATTTTAAAAGTAATATTGATAAAAAAATAGAGCTAAAAGACTGTATTATTGGTTACAATTCAATATTACTTGTGTATAATTTTGTGCTTCAAAACACCGCAACAAAAATTGAATTTTTAAAGAAATTATATCGGCAAAAATCTATCGCAGAAAAGCAAAAAATAACACATTGGAAAATTCCTGTTTGCTATGATAAACAATTCGGAATTGATTTAGATGAAATTTCAAAAATTATAAAAATAAGTTCAGAAGAAATCATTCAATTACATACCAAAGGAATCTATACGGTTTATTTTATTGGATTTTTACCTGGGTTTTTATATTTGGGTGGATTGGATGATCAAATTGCAATTCCAAGAAAAGCGACACCAAGATTACATGTTCCAAAAGGCGCAGTTGCTATTGGAGGAAATCAAACGGGCGTTTATTCCAATCAAAGTTCTGGCGGTTGGAATATTATTGGAAACTCGCCAGTTTCTTTTTTTGATGTACAAAATCAATATCCCTGTTTTGCGAAAACGGGAGACAAAATTACTTTTGAAAATATTTCATTAGAAGAATATAATCATATCAAAGACAACAATTATCAAATTGAAAAGATACTATGATTACAGTTTTAAATCCAGGAATATATAGTTCTATTCAAGATTTAGGAAGATCGGGTTTTGCACATATTGGCGTTCCTGTTTCTGGAGTTATGGATTCTTATTCTGCTAAAATTGGAAATCAATTATTGCATAATAATATAGAAGAAGCTGTCATCGAAATTACTTTTGGTGGTTGTAAATTCAGGTTTGAAAAAGAGTTGAAGATATGTTTAACTGGTGCAAATTTTAGTCCAAAAATTGATGATAAGGATGCGCAAATGAATACAGTTATAGAAGTCAAAAAAGGTTCAGTTTTGTCTTTCGGTAAAAAAACATTTGGAGTTCGAACCTATTTGAGTGTGCAAGGCGGAATTTCATCAGAAGTTGTTCTTAATAGTAAAAGTTTTTACAAAGGAATTACAGAGGGTTTTGTTCTTAAAAAAGAAGATCAAATAAAAATAAATTCAACGAAGTCAGAAAATAAAAACACGTTATCAAAAATTAAAATTAGCCAACATCATTTTAATACCAATAGCATTAAGTGTTTAAAGGGACCAGAATTTGATTTGCTAACAAATACGCAACAAGAGCAATTAATGGGAACTCAATTTTTAATTTCAAATGATAATAATAGAGTAGGGTATCGATTAGAAGAATTGTTTAAAAACGAATTAAAACCCATTTTAACTTCTGGTGTTTTACCAGGAACTGTGCAATTGACACCATCTGGAAAGTTCATTATTTTAATGCGAGATTGTCAAGTAACAGGTGGTTATCCAAGAGTGTTACAACTTACTGAAGAAGCAATAAATATTTTGGCTCAAAAAAGCACAAAAGATAAAATACAATTTGAATTGAAATAAAAAAAGCATCTCAATTGAGATGCTTTTTTTATGAATTGAATTGAAGAATTAATTATCATGTTTTTCTTCATGAATTTCTTCCTTGATGATTTTTTTCATTTTTGAATGCTCTCCATTCATTTTATGTAATGCATCAATTTGAGCTTTTACTTCAGCTTCAGTTCCTTTAAATTCTTTTTTAGTTTCCACTTTTTTACCATCAACAATTGATGTTGTAGTAACGGTTGCAATAACAATGTTATCTTCACCTTTTTCCATTTCAACCTTTATTTCTTTAGACATGTGCATTTCATGAGCTTCTCCATCTTTATCAATTGAAAAACTAACATTTACATTTTCAGTATTTTTGTCTTCCGAAGTATGACCTCCTAAAATTGGTGCAATTACCAATCCAATTAAACAAGTTAGTTTAATTAAAATATTCATAGATGGTCCAGACGTATCTTTAAAAGGATCACCAACGGTATCTCCAGTTATTGCAGCTTCATGAGCAGCAGAACCTTTGTGAGTCATTTCTCCGTTAATCATTACACCAGCTTCAAAAGATTTTTTTGCATTATCCCAAGCTCCACCTGCATTGTTTTGAAAAATTGCCCAAAGTACACCACTTACAGTAACTCCGGCCATATAACCACCTAACATTTCTGCGATAGCTAAATTATCCATTCCGAAGATCATTGGAACAAAAGCAATAATTAATGGAAATCCGATTGTTAATAAACCTGGTAACATCATTTCTTTTAAAGAAGCTTCAGTAGAAATAGCTACACATTTATCGTATTCTGGTTTTCCAGTTCCTTCCATAATTCCAGGAATATCTCTAAACTGACGTCTAACTTCGTTTACCATTTCCATAGCAGCTTTTCCAACCGCATTCATTGCCAAAGCAGAAAATACTACAGGAACCATTCCACCAACAAATAACATGGCTAAAACAGGTGCTTTAAAGATATTAATTCCGTCTATTCCAGTAAATGTTACATAGGCAGCAAATAAAGCTAATGACGTTAAAGCAGCAGAAGCGATAGCGAAACCTTTTCCGGTTGCAGCAGTTGTGTTACCAACTGAATCTAAAATATCTGTACGCTCTCTAACGATTGGTTCTTGTTCACTCATTTCAGCGATTCCACCAGCGTTATCAGAAATAGGTCCGAAAGCATCAATTGCTAATTGCATAGCAGTTGTTGCCATCATTGCAGAAGCAGCTAAAGCAACTCCGTAAAATCCTGCAAAAGCATACGATGCCCAAATTGCACCAGCAAATAATAAAACTGAAGGGAATGTAGAAATCATTCCGGTAGCTAAACCAGCAATGATATTTGTTCCTGCTCCAGTAGAAGATTGTTGTACAATTTTTAAGATTGGAGGTT
This sequence comes from Polaribacter huanghezhanensis, assembly GCF_030444335.1. Lineage (NCBI taxonomy): Bacteria > Pseudomonadati > Bacteroidota > Flavobacteriia > Flavobacteriales > Flavobacteriaceae > Polaribacter > Polaribacter huanghezhanensis. Next base: position 1,330,178 of record NZ_CP128595.1, read on the forward strand.
TCCCTAATCCTGTGTAATATTCAGTAACAGAAGAAATTGCTCCTCCAACAATTAAACCTATTAGTGTTGCATAAAACACACGCATAGAAGAGATTTCTTGCAAGCCCTCTCCGAAGAAGTTCATGTTCATCGTTTCTGGTAACATCCAAGTTACCAACACAAAACAAGAAACAGCAACTAAAGCAATAGATGTCCAGTTACCAATATTCAACGCACGCATCACTTGTGATTCTTTTGCGTCGTTACTTTTAATTTTTACCATCATTGTACCAATAATAGAAATAATAATTCCTACACCTGCAATTGCCATTGGCAATAAGATTGGTCCAATTCCGCCAAAAGCATCTTGAATATTTCCGCCCATGTCTTTAATTACATAATTTCCTAAAACCATTGCTGCTAAAACAGTTGCAACATACGATCCAAATAAATCTGCTCCCATACCAGCAACATCTCCAACATTGTCTCCAACATTATCTGCAATCGTTGCAGGGTTACGTGGATCATCTTCTGGAATTCCAGCTTCAACTTTACCAACTAAATCAGCACCTACATCGGCAGCTTTTGTATAAATTCCTCCACCAACTCTAGCAAACAATGCAATAGATTCAGCTCCTAAAGAAAACCCAGCTAAGGTTTCTAATACGACTGTCATGCTATCCACAGAAAAAGTTCCATTTGCTCCGCCCATAAAATAGTTATAGAAGATGATAAAAAATCCTGTTAACCCTAAAACCGCTAAACCAGCTACTCCTAATCCCATTACAGTTCCACCTCCAAAAGAGATTTTCAATGCATTTGGTAAACTAGTTCTTGCAGCTTGTGTTGTTCTAACATTTGTTTTGGTTGCTATTTTCATTCCAATATTTCCTGCATAGGCAGAAAAGATTGCTCCAAAAATAAATGCAACTACAATTAGCCAGTGTGTAGTTGGAACTACTAATGATACTATAGTTAATAAGATACTTACAATTACTACAAATATTGCTAATAATCTATATTCAGCATTTAAAAAAGCGAGAGCTCCTTCATAGATGTGGTCAGAAATTTCTTTCATTTTTCCATCACCTGCATCTTGTTTAAGTACCCAAGATTTTTTGATTAACATGTAAATTAATCCTAATGCAGCCAATGCTATTGGCATGTAAATCATCATTGATTCCATATTTTATATTGTTTTTGATTAGTTTTTAACGGGCGTAAAGATAACAAAATCAAATAGAAAGAAAAAGCCTTACAAATAGATTGTAAGGCTTTTTAATATTATGGTAAAAAGGCGTACTTTAAATAGTAAAATTTCCATTTTTTTTATGTTCGCTCTTTTCATATCTGTCGATGCATTTATCAACAATATTATAAGCTTCTGAAGCATCTCCCCAACCGCCGACATCAACTTTTTTCTTTTCTAAATCTTTATAAACTTGAAAAAAATGTGTGATTTCTTTTACTTGATGTGGATTCATGTCAGACAAATCGCTCAATTCATTCCAAATTGGATCAGAAACGGGCACACAAATAATTTTTTCATCCGGTCCTTTTTCATCCGCCATATGAAAAACTCCAATTGGTTTTACTTCCATAACACACATTGGAAACGTTGGTTCTGAGCCTAAAACTAATACATCTAAAGGATCGCCATCTAAAGCAAGAGTCTCAGGAATAAACCCATAATCTGCAGGATACATCATTGAAGAAAACAACATTCTATCAAAACGAATTTTGTGTAATTCAAAATCGTATTCGTATTTGTTTCTACTTCCTTTAGGTATTTCTATTAATACATCAAATGTTTTTCTTTCTTTTGCGCTCATGTCTAGGTATTTCTATGTTTTTTTCGGACGACAAAAGTAGTGATATTTTAAGGGTTTTTAACTATAAAATAATGCTTATTTTTTTGTTAAAATCCTACTTTTATGCCGATGCGAACTGCAAATTTTGGAGAAGGCAATCCGTTTACGCTTGTGTGTTTTCCTCTCCAAATAAAATCTACTCTTAACGGACGGATGTCTTTATAGCCTATGTTTTCTAATCCAAAACCATATTCGTAATATAGTTTATCTGTTGGTGCAGCGTAAGTGATATTCGATTTGTTGATGGCGATATTTTCATCAGAAATGGTTCCGTAAACTGTTTTAAAAGTAATTAAACTACGGAGTTTTAAGTGTTTTATTAACGGAATTCTATTTAAAATAAATCCGTTAAAATGCTGTTCAAAATGTCCAGAGATATAAGTATCTGTTACAAAATCGTAATAGTTCATTAACGAAAAGGTATTTTTTGTCAACCAATATGTTTGGTTTGCAGGAATCGGACTTAATAGTGTAATTGGCACTTTTCCGAAGGTTTTTCCACCATCAACAGTTGCAATCATCAATCCTATTTTTCCTAATAATATCGGTTGACTGTATTTAAACTGAATTTTATCATAATTAAAATCACCATTTAAAAATCCTTTATAACCTCTGTGATAATTGACAACCAATGAAGGGAAAAGGTTTCTCCCCATTTTTTGTTCTATACCAAAACCGTATTCAAATCGTCCAGGAGTATACGCAATATAAATGTCTGTACTAACATCTGTAACTTCAGATTGAATATTGTTTTTATCATCTAAATAATCTACAGAAAAATAAGTTGGAGAAGCACTTTTTATAACATTATGTGCTGCCGAGATTCCGAAATGAAGATTTTTTTTGAGCTCAATATCAAACTTTATAGCAGTTCTATTTACGTCTGATAAAAAATAATTATCTCCTCTAGAAAACAAGGCATTTGGGTCAAAAACATTTGCATTTAATCCGTTGGTGGTTAACAATTTTCCGCCTAATTGTTCGATATCTTTTAAGTAAGAAATTCCGACGCCAATTCTTGGTTTGTAGCTGACCAAATATTTTATTTCTGTACCAAATTTATATCTTTTGTCTTTTGTTCCGTAGCCAACAAACCCGCTTACTCTAAAACGATCATCGGTAGTTTTAAAAGTTCTATAGCCTAATTTTATTTTCAATCCTTCTACACTGTTTTTTACAATTGTATTCCAATACTGACCAAATTGCAAGTTTGAACCAAGTGAAAAATATCCAGTTGAGAATGTGTTTAAAACGCTACTTATTTGCTTTATTTTCTTTTGATTTTTTACAGAATGAATAAGTTTATAGGTGTTTTTTTTCTCGGTAGATTTACTTACACTATCCCAATAAATTTTATTTTGATGAAACTGTTTTGGCTTGTAGCGAATAATTTTTTCTGAGTAAAAATTATCAGATAATTCCTGATCAAAAATATAGTTAGAGTAAGAGCTTGTTTTCTTTATAGTTAAGCCTTTGTTGTCGTCGCTTTTGTCTGTTAGTGTGAAATCACCTGTATACACATCTTTTTTTGAAAGATAAATGCTATCATTTTTTATGATAAATTCTTTTTCAAAAGACAATCTTCTAACAAAATTAAGATTGATGTCTTTATTGATTTTCATTTTTATTTTTGTGATAGAAAAGTTTTTATCCGCAACCCATAAAAATCCTTCGAAAGCTAAATCTCCATCCCTTCTTGGAAAAAAATAAATGGCATATGTTTTTTTATTGTTGACGATAATACTATCATGTAAAACATAATCGTAGGTTTCAAAACCAGTTGTAGAAATAGGACTTACAAATGATTTTTTTAAAATTTCAATATTGTTTTTATGAATGTCAATATCATTAAATGTGTTAGACATTCTTTCAAAAACAAATCCGTCTTTGTTAACACCATCATTTTTTTCAGCTTCAATATCTTCTCGTTCAATATTAAGAATGTTGTTTCCGTAAATATTTTTTACAGTTTCACTTAAAAAAAGCGGAATGTAATAATTGATGCCATCATCATTTGGGGGTAATTCTTTTAAGACTTCTTTATATTCTTTTTTAAAAATAGTTTTTAAAAAAAGGGAATCTAAATTATTTAAACCAACTTCGGTAGTTTGTAGTTTTCTATATTGATACGATTTTACAAGCTTTAATCCGTTTTTCTTTTTACGACTCCAAACTTCTTTTAAAATTCGGTATGCCGGATTTTCTTTCTTTTTAAGGCGTTTTTTTGGTTTAGAAACAATAACAATTTCATCAAGAACATTGCTGGCTTCCTTTAAAATAATTTTAAAAGATGTTTTCTTAGTACTAAATTTTAAAGAAAGAGTTTCGTAACCAACACAAGAGATTTCTATTCTCCCGCGTTTTTTTGAAGATGTTAACTGAAAGCTGCCATCAAAACCTGTAACAGTACCATTTGTTGTGTTCTTAAAATAGACATTTATATACGGTAATGGTTCATTATTAACATTGACTATTTGTCCAGAAATTTTTAGCTGTGCATTGCTAACAAAGCAGGTAAGTAAGAATAAAATAGGGACAAGTATTTTCATGGCAAAAAAAATCCTTTTTAATGTAATTTGATAAAAAGGATTTTAAAAGTGTTTTAATTTTTTTTAAATATACAAAACTTCTTTAACTGCTTTAATAACATCATTAGAATTTGGTAACCAAGCCTCTAATAATACAGGAGAATACGGTGCAGGAGTATCTGCAGTTGTGATTCTTTTTATTGGGGCATCTAAATAATCAAATGCTTCATCTTGAATTCTATATGTTATCTCAGAAGCAACACTAGCAAACGGCCAAGCTTCTTCTAAAACAACTAATCTATTTGTTTTCTTTACAGATTTAATAATTGCATCGTGATCCATTGGGCGAACCGTTCTTAAATCGATAATTTCTACAGAAATATTTTCTTTAGCTAACTCTTCAGCAGCTTTATATGCTTCTTTAATAATTTTTCCGAAAGAAACAATAGTTACGTCTGTTCCTTCTCTTTTTATTTCTGCAACTCCAATTGGCAATACATATTCTCCTTCAGGAATCTCCATTTTATCACCATACATCTGTTCAGATTCCATAAAAATTACAGGATCATTATCTCTAATTGCAGCTTTTAATAAACCCTTTGCATCATAAGGATTTGAAGGAACGATTACTTTTAAACCAGGTGTATTTGCAAACCAATTTTCAAATGCTTGTGAGTGTGTAGCTCCTAACTGACCAGCAGAACCAGTTGGTCCACGAAAAACAATTGGACAATTAAATTGCCCACCAGACATTTGCCTAATTTTTGCTGCGTTGTTTATAATTTGATCAATTCCAACTAAAGAAAAGTTAAACGTCATGTATTCTACAATAGGTCTGTTTCCATTCATTGCAGATCCAATAGCAATTCCAGCAAAACCAAGTTCAGCAATTGGAGTATCAATAACTCTCTTTGCACCGAACTCATCTAACATTCCTTTACTAGCCTTGTAAGCTCCATTATATTCTGCAACTTCTTCACCCATTAAATAAATGCTTTCATCTCTGCGCATTTCTTCGCTCATTGCTTCGCAAATCGCTTCTCTAAATTGAACTACTTTCATTCTTTAATTTCTTCTTAAATTAAGTGTAGCAAAAATATAAAAATTAATAGTATAACGTACTATTGTAAGATTAAATAGCAGTTTTTTTATTTATTTTCGTTTTTATCCACAGTTTTGTTAAAAAAAATACTATGCGCGCATAATAAATTGAAAAAAATGTCATAAATTCGTAGCGATAAATAATGAAATAATTTTCAAAAATAGAATTAGATGAAAATATTAGTTTGTATCAGCCATGTACCTGATACCACATCCAAAATTAACTTTACAGATAATGACACGAAGTTTGATACAAACGGAGTGCAATTTGTAATAAACCCATATGACGAATTTAGTTTAACTCGTGCCATGTGGTTTAAAGAAAAGCAAGGAGCAACTGTTACAGTTGTTAATGTTGGAAACGCGACTACAGAGCCAACGCTACGTAAAGCTTTAGCTATCGGGGCCGATGATGCAATAAGAGTAAATGCAGATGCTACTGATGGATTCTTCGTAGCAAAACAAATCGCAGAAGTTGTAAAAAACGGAAGCTATGATTTGGTTTTAGCGGGTAGAGAATCGATCGATTATAACGGTGGAATGGTTCCAGGAATGTTGGCATCAATCTTAAATTTTAATTTTGTAAATGGTTGTATTAGTTTAGAAATTGAAAATACTACGGTTACAGCTGTAAGAGAAATTGAAGGAGGTAGTGAAAAATTATCAACAAGTTTACCTTTAGTGGTTGCAGGGCAAAATGGTTTGGTTGAAGAAAAAGATTTACGTATCCCGAATATGAGAGGGATTATGATGGCGCGTAAAAAACCATTATCAGTTGTTGAAGCAGTTGATGTTGCAGCGCAAACATCTTCAACATCATTTGAAAAACCAGCAGCAAGAGGAGCTGTTAAATTAGTGGATGCAGATAATATTGATGAGCTAATCAATTTATTGCACAATGAAGCTAAAGTAATTTAATAACGCTTAAACAAACAAAAAATATGTCAGTTTTAGTATTCGCCGATTCATCGGAAGGAAAATTTAAAAAATCTGCTTTTGAAGTCGTTTCTTACGGTAAAAAAGTAGCAGAACAATTAGGTTCAAATGTTGTAGCTGTAACCATTAATGTTGCAGATGCATCAGAATTATATAAATATGGAGCAGAAAAAGTAGTTTCTGTTTCTAATGACCAATTAGCGACTTTTAATGCAAAAGCATTTGCTTCTGTATTAGAGCAAGTTGCTTCAAAAGAAAAAGCGAACGTTGTAATTATAGATTCTAGCGTAAACGGATTGTATGTAGCGCCAATTGTAGCAGTACATTTAAATGCAGGATATGCCTCAAATGTTGTTGCGTTACCAAGTTCTACAGATCCTTTTATAGTAAAAAGAAAAGCATTTTCTAACAAAGCATTTTCTAATACAACAATTGCAACAGATGCAAAAGTTATTGGCTTGGCAAAGAACTCTTATGGAGTTCACGAAAATGCAGTAAGCGGAACCACAGAAAGCTTTGATGCTCAGATTTCCGATGCTGATTTAGGCGTAAAATCTGTAAGCTTAGACAAAGCAACAGGAAAAGTAACTATTGCAGATGCAGATATTGTTGTTTCAGCTGGGCGTGGATTAAAAGGTCCAGAAAACTGGGGAATGATTGAAGAATTAGCAGAAGTTTTAGGTGCTGCAACCGCGTGTTCTAAACCCGTTTCTGATTTAGGTTGGAGACCACACGGAGAACATGTTGGTCAAACCGGAAAACCAGTTGCTTCTAATTTATATATTGCAATCGGAATTTCAGGTGCCATTCAGCATTTAGCAGGAATTAATGCATCAAAAGTAAAAGTAGTAATTAATATAGATCCAGAAGCACCATTTTTTAAGGCTGCAGATTACGGAATTGTTGGAGATGCTTTTGAAGTTGTACCAACATTAATTGAAAAATTAAAAGTTTTTAAGCAATCATAAATAACTACTATTTAATAAAAAGTGAGTTGGATTTTTATCTTTTAAAATAAATTAGAAGTCAACTCAATATTTTTAGTAAATTGTGCCCATAAAAGGGCTGTCTAAAATTAGGTTTTGCCAATTTAGACAGCCTTTTTTCTTTTTATGATGATTGAAATTAAATGAGTTTGATAAAACTAACAATTAAAGGAATTTCTTATAGTCAAACACAAACTGGAGCTTATGCTTTGGTATTGAGTGAGATAGACGGAGATAGAACTTTGCCGATTATTATTGGCGCTTTTGAAGCACAATCTATTGCCATTGCTTTAGAAAAAGAAATTAGACCGCCAAGACCATTAACCCATGATTTATTTAAAACTTTTGCAGACAGGTATTTTATCAATATCAAGCAAGTAATTATCCATAAATTGGTTGATGGCGTTTTCTTTTCTAGTTTAATTTCAGAAAAAAATGGCGTAGAAGAAATTATAGACGCAAGAACTTCTGATGCAATAGCAATTGCAGTTCGATTTAATGCACCAATTTACACCTATGAAACTATTTTAGATAAAGCAGGAATTTATTTAAAAGTAGAAGAAGAATTATCTTTGGATGCTCCAGAATTAGACACGGACGATTTAATGGCAGATATTATTTCAGAAACTTCTGAAGAAGCCCCAAAACAAAAATCATTAAAAGAGTTATATAAAGAATTAGATGCTGCTGTAGCAAATGAAAACTACGAGCTGGCGGCAAAAATTAGAGATGAAATAAGTAAACGCTCTTAAAAAAAACCAACCTATTATGAAAAAATTATTAATTATCCTTTTTTGTTTTGTTTCAGTTTCAATGTTTTCTCAAACGTCAACTGAAATAGCCACAGAAATAATACCAAGTCAAGGGTTTTCTTTAAGCAACTTATGGCGAGGTGTTTTAGGAATGATTTCTTTATTGGTAATCGCCTATTTGTTCTCTAGCAATAAGAAAAAAATTGAATGGAAAACTGTAGGAATTGGTTTGTCTGCACAATTATTAATTGCAGTTGGAGTCTTAAAAGTAACTTTTGTTCAAAAAATATTTGAATGGATTGGTGGCTTATTTGTAAGTGTTTTAGATTTTACAAGAGCAGGAAGTAAGTTTTTGTTTGAAGGTTTGGTGGTAGATATGGACAAATTTGGATACATTTTTGCCTTTCAGGTATTGCCAACAATCATCTTTTTCTCAGCATTAACATCGGTTTTATTTTATTTGGGATGGATTCAGAAAATTGTAAAAGTATTGGCTTGGTCATTAGCAAAAGTGTTAAAAATATCTGGAGCAGAAAGTTTATCTGTTGCGGGTAATATTTTTCTTGGTCAAACTGAAGCACCATTATTGATTAAAGCGTATTTAGAAAAAATGAATAAGTCAGAAATGTTGTTGGTGATGATTGGAGGAATGGCAACTGTAGCGGGCGCAGTTTTGGCTGCGTATATTGGATTTTTAGGTGGAGACGATCCTGTGTTAAGATTGCAATTCGCAAAACATTTATTAGCAGCTTCTGTGATGGCAGCTCCAGGAGCAATCGTAATTTCTAAAATATTGTATCCACAAGTAGAAGAAATAAATACAGATGTGCGTGTTTCTAGTGAAAAAATAGGCTCAAATATTTTAGATTCAATAGCAAATGGAACAACAGAAGGATTAAAACTGGCAGTTAATGTTGGTGCAATGTTGTTGGTTTTTGTTGCATTTATTGCAATGATGAACGGAATTCTAGGTTGGGTTGGAGATATTACTTCTATAAACGATTGGATTGCAGGAAACACTTCTTACCAAAGTTTGTCCTTGGAATTTATGTTAGGATATATTTTTGCACCGCTAATGTGGTTAATTGGGGTAGCAACAGATGATATGGCAATGATGGGGCAATTACTAGGAATTAAATTAGTAGCAAGTGAATTTGTTGGATATATACAATTGGCTGAATTAAAAAATGTGGCAAGTGCAGTTCATTTAAATTATAATAAATCAGTGATTATGGCAACGTACATGTTGTGTGGTTTTGCTAATTTTGCGTCTATCGGAATTCAAATTGGTGGAATTGGTTCTTTAGCGCCTGGTCAAAGAAAAACATTGTCAGAATTTGGGATGAAAGCCCTAATTGGAGGAACAATTGCATCTTTAATGTCTGCTGCAATTGCGGGAATGATTATAGGGTAAAAGGTTTTAGGCAAAAGCTAAAAGTAGAAAGGTGAAAGTATGAGAAACTTTAGGAAACTTGATGTTTGGAATGATGCTAGGTTTTTAGTTAAAGAAGTTTATGTCATCACATCAAAATTGCCTTCTTCAGAAAAATTTGGATTAATTTCTCAAATTAATAGATGCGTAATTTCTGTACCTGCAAATATTGCAGAAGGAAGCACAAAGGATTCTCAAAAAGATTTTATTCGATTTTTACAATTTAGTTTAGGATCTGCCTATGAGTTAGAATCACATTTAATTTTATGTTCAGATTTAAATTTTATTGAAGAGAAAGAATTAAATTTGACTATTGATAAAATTCAAATTTTACAAAGACGAATTTCATCTTTAATAAAATACAATCAATCTAAACTTTAACCACTTACCCAAAACCATTTACCTAAAATATGAAACAATATTTAGATTTAGTGAAGCACGTTTTAGAAAACGGAAACGCAAAAGGAGACAGAACAGGTACAGGAACTAAAAGTGTTTTTGGACATCAAATGCGTTTTGATTTAAGTGAAGGTTTTCCGATGGTAACCACTAAAAAACTACATTTAAAATCGATAATTTATGAATTGTTATGGTTTATAAATGGAGATACAAATATTAAATATTTACAAGAGAATGGTGTGAAAATCTGGAATTCTTGGGCGGATGAAAAAGGAGACTTAGGTCCAGTTTACGGACATCAATGGCGTAATTGGAATAGCGATGATATTGATCAATTACAAGAAGTAATTACAACGTTAAAAAACAATCCTAATTCTAGAAGAATGTTGGTTTCTGCATGGAATCCATCGGTTTTGCCAGATACTTTTAAATCATTTTCAGAAAATGTTGCCAACGGAAAAGCAGCTTTGCCGCCATGTCATGCGTTCTTTCAGTTTTATGTAGCAGACGGAAAATTATCTTGTCAATTGTATCAGCGTAGCGCAGATATTTTTTTAGGCGTTCCGTTTAATATTGCAAGTTATGCTTTATTTACTATGATGATAGCGCAAGTTTGTGGGTATCAAGCAGGAGAATTTATCCATACTTTTGGCGATGCACATATTTACAATAATCATGTAGAACAATTAGAATTGCAATTGTCTAGAGAAGTAAGAGCGTTGCCAAAAATGAAAATCAATCCAGAAATTACTTCCATTTTTGATTTTAAATTTGAAGATTTTGAATTGGTAGATTACAATCCACATCCACATATTAAAGGAAAAGTTGCTGTTTAATTATGAGTACAATTACAATTATAGCAGCAATAGCAAATAACAATGCTTTAGGAAAAGACAATGATTTAATTTGGCATTTACCAGTCGATTTAAAACGCTTTAAAAAGGTAACTTCTGGGCATCATATTTTAATGGGCAGAAACACGTTTGAATCTATTGGAAAACCCTTGCCAAATAGAACAACAGTTATTATCACCAGAAATAAAAACTACCAAGCAGAAGGTTGTATTGTTGTTGATAGCATTGAAAAAGCAATTGAAGTTGCCAAAGAAGATGCACAAATTTTTATTATTGGCGGAGCACAAATTTACAAACAAGCAATGGCTTCTAATTTAGTAGATCAATTAGATATCACTCAAGTGCATCAGTCTTTTGATGCCGATGTTTTTTTTCCTGAAATTGACTCTAAAATTTGGTATGAGATTGCTCGAGAAGATTTTTCTTCTGATGAAAAAAATAAATATGATTATAGTTTTATCAGTTATCAAAAAAGAAAGGATAACTAATAAGAAAGTTTCATTTTGTACTTCTGTTCTGCAAATTTAAAGTACCAGTACAATTTATAATTTACATCTAAACCATAATCAATATTCGCTTGATAATCGATTGCGTTTTCATAAATATTAGAGTTAAATCGTTGAGGATATCTAACCCTATTATTCCAAACATTTACATAAAGTCTATTTTTATTTTTTAAATACGATTCAGAATAATATTCCTTTGATCTGGCTTGGGTATTTAAAAAAGTAGTAAATCCTGGGTCTATAATAATAATTTCGTATTGTAATGCTTCATTAGCAATTACAACAGGTTGCTCTTTTATCGTCGTATTATTTTTTGTTTGATATGAACCACAACTAACAATCAATAAAATAAAAGGGATAAGGAATGTATAAAATTTTAGCTGTTTCATAATCAGTAAATTATTTAGTGAAGGTCTAAAAAATAATTGAAAAAGCATTGATTTATTCAGGTTTTAACATTAATTTTCAGCATCAAATTTAATTTAATATGCGTAAAATTATTTTCTACCTATTTATAGCAGCAGTCTTATTTTCTTGTAATCAACCAGAGATTAAAAAAGCACCCTACAAGATTTTAAACGAAAAAGAGAGAGCAGTAGTACAAGACGAAATTATTGAAGATCGTTTTAACAACCTACTTCCTAAGTTGATGGACGAAACCGATATTGATATGTGGGTTGTAATTTCTAGAGAATACAACGAAGATCCTGTGATAAAAACCATGTTGCCATCAACTTGGTTAAATGCAAGAAGAAGAACCATTTTGGTATTTTACCGAAACAAAGAGAAAAACACCATCGAAAAATTGGCCGTTGCAAGATATGATGTTGGAAAAAACATCAAATCGGCATGGAATAAAGAGAAAGAACCAAATCAATGGAAAGCATTAAATAGGATTATTGAAGAACGGAATCCAACTAAAATAGGTGTAAATATTTCTAAATATTTTGCATTGGCTGATGGATTGGTAAAAACGGATCATGATGAATTTGTAGAGAATTTATCAAAAGCCAATCAAAAGAAAATTGTTTCTGCAGAAAAATTAGCAATTGGTTGGATAGAAACTAGAACTCCAAAAGAAATGGAGTTGTTTAGAAACTTAGTGAAAATTACGCACGATATTATTGATGAAGCATTTACTAATAATGTGATAAAACCAGGAGAAACAACTACGAATGACGTTGTTTGGTGGATGCGTCAAAAAGTGACAGATCTGGGATTAAGCACTTGGTTTCATCCAACAATAGATATTCAACGAAGTAAAGAACCTTTAAAACCTCATATTTATTCGTTTTCAAAAGCCAAAAATAATCAGGTAATTTTGCCTGGTGATTTATTGCATTGCGATTTTGGAATAAGTTATCTTGGCTTAAATACCGATTGCCAGCAGCATGCCTATGTATTAGGGAAAGATGAAACAGAAGTTCCAGCATTTTTAGTTGATGCTTTTGCAAAAGGAAATCGTTTGCAAGATATTTTAACAAACAATATGCAAGTAGGAAAAACCGGAAATGAAATTCTAGTAGCTTCTTTAAATCAAGCAAAAAAAGAAGGATTACAACCTTCAATATATTCTCATCCTTTGGGGCTTTTTGGTCATAGTGCCGGAACTACGATTGGAATGTGGGATTCTCAAGGCGGAGTGCCTTTTAATGGAGATTATCTGTTACATAAAAATACGGTGTACGCAATTGAACTAAATGTTACTGTTGCTATAAAAGAATGGCAAAAAGACATTAGAATTATGCTAGAAGAAGCTGGTTTTTTTGGAGATGGAAAACATGAGTTTGTAAATGAAAGACAAGAAGCAATTAAACCAATAAAAATTAACTATTAATGCAGAAAAGATGTTTTTGGGTAAATAATGACCCGCTATATATTGAATATCATGATAAAGAATGGGGAAAGCCAGTGTATGATGACGCAACGTTGTTTGAGTTTTTGTTATTAGAAACTTTTCAAGCGGGTTTAAGTTGGATAACAATTCTGAAAAAACGAGAAAACTTTAGAAAAGCTTTTGATCATTTCGATTATCAAAAAATTGCAAATTACAAGCAGGATAAATTTGATGAGTTAATTGTAAATTCAGGGATTATTAGAAATAAACTAAAAGTAAAATCTGCCATTACAAATGCACAATTATTTATGGAGATTCAGAAGGAATTTGGTTCGTTTTCAAAATTTATTTGGAATTATGTTGATGGAAAACCAATCAAAAACTCTTTTAAAACAAGAGAAGAAGTACCAGCAACAACAGAACTTTCAGATACAATTTCTAAAGAGTTGAAAAAACGCGGATTTAAATTTGTTGGCTCAACAATTATTTATGCTTTTATGCAGGCAACCGGAATGGTTAATGATCATTCAACAGACTGTTTTTGTTATTAAAAAAGATGAGTATAATTTCTATTTCAAGACCAGATTTAAAGAAAATCATTAATTTATTTAATAGAAAAATAGGCCTTTTCTTTTTGGGAGTTGCCGGTTTGTATATAGACGGTGTTCATTTTTCAGAAAAACTTGAATACAATCAAATTTTGATAAATATTATTATGTTGATTGGATTCTGGTTATTGTATTCAAGATCAACAAAAAGAACAAAAGAATTGATGATTTATGCGGTTATACTTGGTTTTATTGGTGAATATTTCTTTTCGGTTTTTTTAGGAATGTATAGGTATAGATTGGGTAATGTTCCATTGTATATTCCTTTTGGTCACGCAGCGGTATTTGCTAGAGTGTATGTTTTTTCTAAAGCATCAATAGTTAAAAAAAATCATAAAGCTTTAGAGCGTTTTTTGTATATAATCATTTCATTATTTGCTTTAGGATACTTGTGTTTTTTTAATGATGTTTTTGGTTTTATTATGACATTAGGTGTCTTTGTGTTGTTGATGAAAAGACCAAAAGGCAGAATGTTTTTTTTAACGATGTATATAGTTGTAGCAGTTTTAGAAATTGGCGGTACAGTTTATGGTGCATGGAAATGGCCAGATACAGCTTTTGGTATTTTTGGCTTTTTACCAAGTCATAATGCACCAAGTGGAATTAGTTTGTTTTACTTTTTGCTAGATATAGGCTGCTTTGTGTTATATACACAACGAAACAAAATTGCTTGGAGCAGAGTAAAGAATATTAGAAAAATAAATAAATTATGAAAAAAGTATTGTTATTATTAATGTTAGTTTCAATTGGATTATATGCTCAAGAAAAAAAAGCATCAAGCAATTTTTCAACTACAACTGTAGAAAAGTTAGACTTAAATAAAATATTTGATAAAAAAACAGGTGAAAAAATTTCTCCAAGAAAGTTTTTAAAATTAAGAAAATCAGATAAAAATTATATTCTAGAACGTGTTATAGATAAGTATGGTAATATTGAGAGGTATCTTTATGTAAAAACAACGAAAAAATTAATAACAAGAGATGTAAGTAATCGAATAAAACCCGGAGAGAAGTTCCCAAACTTTAACTTAAAAACTATAGAAAATAGAAGGATAGTATTAGATAAACTTAAAAAAAAGATTGTAATTATACGATTCGAAATGGAAGCTAATAGTTTTAGATTTAAAAAGAGAGAAATTTTAGAATTAGATAATCAAATTAATGAACTTAAAAATAAAAACGAAAAAGTTGAAGCTTTGATCATATTTATTTCAAATGCTTCTGAAATTAAAAAAGGATTTAACCTTAAAAAATCAAATTTTAAATTAGTGGCAAATGGGCAGAATTTTAATGAAAGATACTTTATCACTAGATACCCAACTACTATTGTAATTGATGGAAAAGGGAATCTTATTGATTATTTTTCTTACTCAGGTGAAATTGTTTTAAAAGATTTAATTAAAAAATAATTTCAAATAATTAAAAAAATATAAGATTCTGAGCTTAGATGTTTGCAAGAGAATTCAACTAGCTTTTACTATAAATCCGAATTGCACTAAATATTAAGATGGCAATTAGCATCCAAAAACCAACTTTTAACGCAGTGTTTTTGTAGTATTTTTTATGGTTGATAATGTCTTTTCTATAACTCCAAATCATTAGAAAAAGAAAAGCTAAAACAAAAATTCCAGCAAAAATTAATTGACCATTGGTAAACATAAAATCGTATTTTTATGCAAAAATACAAATTAAATGAAGACAGCAATTGTTTTTGGAGCAACTTCTGGTATCGGAAAATCTCTAACAGAAATATTAGTTAAAAACAACTATAAAGTTGCAATTACTGGTAGAAGGTTAGAATTGTTGGAAGCATTAAAAAATAAATATCCAGATCAAATTTTAGTCAAACAAAACGATATTCAGCAACTAGAAGAGGTTGAAAAAGTTTTCAATGAAATTGTAGCAGAATTTAAAACCATCGATTTAATTGTGCAATCTTCTGGAGTTGGATTTGTAAATCCGAGATTAGAATGGAACTTGTTAGCACAAACAATTAACACAAATGTTTTAGGTGTTACAAAATTATATGCTTTAGCATACAAGCTATTTAAACAACAGCAATTTGGACATTTGGTTGGTATTTCTTCTATTGCATCGATCAGAGGAAATAGAGCAGCGCCAGATTATTTTTCATCCAAAGCATATCAAAAAGCATTTTTAGAAAGTTTGTATATCAAAACAAAATCGATAAAATCTAAGAAAGTATTTATTACAGATATTCGTCCAGGATTTGTAGATACACCAATGGCTTTAGGCGATGATATTTTTTGGATGGTTCCTTTAGATAAAGCGGCAACTCAAATTTATTTAGCAATTAAAAAGAAAAAAAGAGTGGCATACATTTCTAAACGTTGGGCAATCGTTGCTTTTGTATTAAAAATAGCTCCAGCTTGGCTGCTAAAAAAACTATTATAATTGTCATTTCGAAAGAACGACGAAAGGAGTGACGAGAAATCTCATGAGTTTAACTAAAAGGTTTCTCCTCAGCACTTCATTTGAAAATGATAATTAGCAAAAAAATAAATCAAGAAGAAAAAATAAACATACAATCAAAACCCATGAAAAACAAAATCGCAGCAGTAACCAAATTTCACACCGCTTTTAAATTAAATATGAACCAAGAGCCAATTGCTCATATTGGAGAAGATAGAAACCTATTGCGTTTCAATTTAATGAAAGAAGAAAATGAAGAATATTTAGAAGCGGCACAAAATAACGATTTAATTGAGGTTGCCGATGCACTTGGCGATATGCTGTACATTTTATGTGGAACAATTATAGAACACGGAATGCAAGATAAAATTGAAGAAGTCTTTAACGAGATTCAACGTAGTAACATGAGTAAATTAGGTAAAGACGGAAACCCAATTTATCGTGAAGACGGAAAAGTATTGAAAGGACCCAATTATTTTAAACCAAATATTAAAGAGATTTTAGAGAATTGATTTTTACGTTTCGCTAACTTATATGATATCGAACGTTTTAATGATTTATATCAGTAGTTAGCAAAGTTATCAAAAATTAAATTTAGAAAAAAACTTCATTATTTTGTAACATTCTAGTGCTTTAGAGTACTTATAGTTGTATAAAACTTAAAACCATGTATTTATGAAAACAAATAGAAAGGAAAGATTGAAAACAATAAAAGAAAAATTACTTAAATTTCACTATTGCGAGGTAAAAGCCTTTAACAGAATATTAGGGATTAAATAACCAGATTACAGTTCGTAATTGTTGCCTTCTGAAGCAAACCTAAAACCTAGTTTTTCGATTTCTTTTCGTTCTTTGCTATTTTCTTGTAGCGTAGGATTTGTATGATTAAAATGAATAAAAATTACTTTGTTTTTTGTTGCTAAAGACTCATTTTTAAACAAAGCAACCGTTTCTGAAATAAATGGATGAGGAATCTCAGACATTGGTCGGTTTAACTCTCCATCTTTTAAAAAAGATGCATCTAAAAATGCGTAATCTACTTTTTTTACTTCTTCAATTATACTTTTCTTCCATTTGTGCCATTTATCAATATCTGGAATAAACAACGCTGTTTTGTTTTTCCCTTCAATTTTATAACCAACAGTTTCAGAAAACTCATCTCTGTGAGGAACTAAAAATGGCGTCACTTTTAAGTTGTTATTTAACACGATTGTAGAATCGTTTTGTAATTTTTGCAATGCAATATTTTGTAAAGAAACCAATTGACTCCACGGGCCATTTTTCTCTAAAAATGATTTCATTTTTGGCATTGCATACACCTTTGTTCCTTTTTTACCCAACGCTTCTCTGCCAAAATACATCAAACCTGTATAGTGCCCAATATGTGCATGAGTTAAGAAAACGCCATCAATAATTGTTGCTGTTTTTAAATGATGTTGTTCTAAATCTGCCAATTGTGTGTGCATGTCTGGAGTTGCTTCAAACAACCATTTTTGTTTGTTCTGTTGATCTACCAAACCTAAAGACACCACACTTTTTCTTTTATTTGTTCCGTTATAATAATTGGCGCAACATTCTTTTTGGCAACCAATATGTGGGTAGCCGCCATCTTGAGCAATTCCTAAAACAGTAATGTATTGTTGTAGTTTTTTTGGTTTAATAACCTCTGTTGATTTGTTTTCTACTTTACAACCCATTGCAAATATGATAAAAAACAATGCTACTATTTTTAATTTCATTTTAAGAAAAATTTAAAAATTAAAGTTACAAAAAAAGCACCAATCTTAGATTGATGCTTTTTGCTATTGTATAAAGCAAAAACTATAATTGAACTCTCCATCCATAAGGATCTTCAGTTTTATTGGTTTGGATGTCTGTAATTTTCTTTTTTAATTGAGCAGCGAAACTATTTTCTAATTCTGGCAACTCAAAATCTTCTTCTTTATAGCCAAAACCAGCAATTGGTGAAATTACCGCAGCAGTTCCAGCTCCAAATAATTCTTTTAATTCGCCACTTTTTGCAGCATTCACAACTTCTTTAACGGTTATTTTACGTACTTCAACGTTTATTCCGTTGTCTTTTGCGATTTGCAAAACACTTTTACGTGTAATTCCGTCTAAAATTCTATCAGAAGTCGGACTTGTAATTAACGTATCATTTATCCGTACAAAAATATTCATCGCGCCAGCTTCTTCAATATATTCATGACTTGTATCATCAGTCCAAATAACTTGATTATATCCTTTTTCTATGGCTAATTGAGTTGGATAAAATTGTGCGGCATAATTACCGCCAGCTTTTGCAAAACCAACGCCACCATTTGCAGCTCTTGCATATTTTTCTTCAATTAAAACTTTTACTTTTCCAGCAAAATAAGCACCAGAAGGAGCCGTTGCAATAATAAATTTATATTCAGTTGATGGTGAAGCGTGAAAACCATTTCCTGTAGCAAAAATAAAAGGTCTTATGTATAAAGAACTTCCTTCGTTAGTTGGAATCCAAGCGTTATCAATTTCTAATAATTTTTTTAAACCGTCCATAAAAAGTTTTTCAGGAACTTGCGGAATGACCATTCTTTCTGCCGATTTATTTAAACGTTTGCAGTTGTCTAAAGGTCTAAACAATAAGGTGTTTTCATTGGCGTCTTTGTAGGCTTTCATTCCTTCAAAAATAGATTGTCCGTAATGAAAAATCTTTGCTGATGGATCTAAAGAAATAGCTGCGTATGGTTGAATAGATGGGTTTTGCCATTTCCCGTCTTTATAATCACAGACAAACATGTGGTCAGAAAAAACCGTCCCAAAAGGTAAATTGTTAAAGTCTACAGAAGCTATTCTAGAATTTTGAATAGGATTAATTTTTATAGTTGAATTCATTTTAAATCAGAAATTTAATGCCGCAAAGGTAGGTAATTTATCACGTTCTAAACTCAGATAATGGCGAATATTATTGTTTAAATCCTTACATTTGTAGTAAATGTGTTAAAATTATAGAGGATGAAAAATCTATTAAAAGTGTGTGTTGTTTTCTTATTGGTTTTTACCGCTTGTAAAGAAAATTCAACAGAGAAAAAAGACACAAAAACAGCTGAAGCAACAACAAGTTTTGATTCTTTTGGGGCATTAATTTTCGACGAAGGAGCAATCGATTCGAAAGCAATGTTAGACAGGTTTAAATCGCTAAAAGTTGGCGATACCATCAATGTAAAATTTGCTTCAAAGATTGATGAAGTTTGTTCTAAAAAAGGTTGTTGGATGAAATTAGATTTAACAGACGGAACACAAACAATGGTTCGTTTTAAAGACTACGGATTCTTTATGCCGTTGGATGCTAAAGACAGAGAAGTAATTGTAAATGGTAAAGCATTTGTGCAAGAAACTTCTGTTGCAGATTTAAAACATTTTGCTGAAGATGCTGGTAAAACGAAAGAAGAAATTGCGAGAATTACAATGCCTAAAGTAGAGTTTACCTTTGAAGCAGACGGAGTTTTAATGAAAAAATAAACACAGTTTGAAAAGAGAAATTGTGATTACTGCAGATGGTTCTTCAACCATCCATTTACCAGATTGGAATGAAAATTACCATTCCACTCACGGCGCAATTCAAGAAGCAAAACACGTATTTATTTCTAAAGGATTGGAGGCGATTTCTGCATCAGAAATTTCGCTTTTGGAAATAGGTTTTGGAACAGGTTTAAATTGTTTTATCACTTTTTTAGAAGCTCAAAAGAAAGAAAAATTAATTAATTATGTTGGAGTAGAAGCATTTCCTGTAACAAAGGAAGAAGTTTCTAAATTGAATTATGTTTCAGAATTAAAAGCAAAACAGCAACAATTGGTTTTTGATGAAATTCACAATTGTCATTGGGAAGAAAAACATCAGATTCATTCTAATTTTTGGTTGACAAAAAGAAAGCAGTTTTTTAAAGATATTGTTGATGAAAATCAGTTTGAACTCATCTATTTTGATGCTTTTGGAGCAGAACATCAACCAGAATTATGGACCGTTGCTATTTTTAAAAAAATGTTTAAAGCATTAAGGGTAAACGGAATTTTAGTAACTTATTCCGCCAAAGGAAGCGTTCGCAGAGCCATGCAAGAAGTTGGTTTTACTGTTGAACGCCTTGATGGTCCGCCAGGAAAAAGAGAAATGCTGAGAGGAACGAAGTATTCAGCGTAGCTAAATATTTCAAGGAACGAAGTATTCAGCGTAGCTAAATATTTCAAAAAATAAAAAAGTATTAAAGTAAAATGGAAGAAAAAAAGTTAGAATTTAGAAGACTAAGAGGTCGAAAAAGGTCAAATCCAAAAAGAGGAATTGTATTTATTATTTTATTAATAATTATTGTCTATTTATGGATGAATGCAGATGCTATTATTTCAAAAATACTACCATAAATTACTTTTTAAAAGCCCGTTCTTTCCACTGATAATTGCTGAAAATTGATTTTAAAAAAACCCATACAATAAAATATGGATACACAAAACTACTTTTAAGATAGGTTTTAAAATCCATTTTTTTGTTTTCAAAAAGCGCCATTTTTTCTACTAATAAATAGTCAAAAAACAACTTTAATAAAAAGTAAAATATAAAAGTTTTAAAAGCGATTATTTTTAGAATTAATAACAAAGGCGCAAATGCTATAATTGCATTTCCTGTTAAAATGATGACTCCAATAAGCTTTCCAATTACTAAATTATAATTTGCTGTTTTTGATGCCCAACGAACGCGTTGTTCTATCAATTCTGAAAAAGAATTTACAGGAAATGTTTTTACAATAACATCTTTTGATTTTAGATACTGAACCTTCTCTTTATAAACCCGTAAAAATTTTTCTAATAAGAAAACATCATCGCCACTTGCAATAGAATTATTGCCTTCAAAACCATTTAGTTTTTCGAAAATATCTTTTCTGTACATTAAGTTTGCTCCATTGGCTAAAAACGGAATGTTCAATCCAAAACCACTAATAGTTGTTGCTTGTAAACTCATAAACTCTAAACGCTGAAATTGATGTAAAAATGTTGAGTCTGCCTCATAAGAAACCGGAGCAACAATCATGTTGCAATTGTTTTGTTGGATAAAATTATCGATGATTTTTAACCAGTTTTTAGGCACAACACAATCTGCATCTGTGGTGATAATCCAATTATTTTTTGCGTTTTTTAATGCTGCAGCAATGGCATCTTTTTTTGGGGAATTAGAAACTCTTTTGTTTTTAATAATTGAAATATTATTTTCAGTATTAGTAAATGATTTTTCAATAATTTCAACCGAATTATCTTTTGAATCATCATCAACAAAAAGAAACTCTACCAAGTTTTTTGAATACTTTAATTGCTGAATAGAATCTGCTAATTTTGGTAAATTTTTTGCTTCATTTCTAAACGGAATAATTACCGAAAAAGCTGTTTTTTCTGATGTTATTGTGCTTTTGAAAACGGCAATTTTGTTAAATCCAATTACAAAAACGAAAATGCAAATGATGTAGCCATAAAATAAAACACTAATGAATATCATTCTTTTTGCTGAATTAATTTGTCCGTACTAAAAGTAAGCACAAAATAGCTTCCAACAATGCTCGGAAGCACAAAATTAAAAATCCACATAAGCAAAACGATTGCTAAAACACTTGCTTCATTAACTTGATAGAAAGAAAAAACGATGATAGCAACAGAACCTTTTACAAGTATATCAAATAAAGACAACATTGGGATAATCGATGCAATTACATACATGGAAAAAACACACATCATTGCGTCTAAATAAAGAATATCAACATTAAAAATGACTAATAAAAAATAAAATTGATGTGAGAAAATTAGATATCGAAATACCGAAAGAAGCATCACTTTTTGCAATAGTTTTTTAGAAAAACCAGTCATTTTATCTTTAAAATACTGTATAGAATATCCTTTAAAAATAAAATCTTTTTTATCAATAAACCTGAAAACTATAAAAAACAGAACGAGAAAAATTACAATGAAAATTACATTCGTAAAATCAAGTTCAATCTTAAAATTGAAAAATAAATACAAGCAACCAATAAGTCCGAAAATAATGGTAACAACTAATTGAGAGATATTTCCGACAAAATTTAACGCTACAATTTTTTTTCGCAATGCTTTTTTAAAATATAATGCTTTTGCGCCATATTCTCCAATCCTGTTCGGGGTAATTAACGATGCTGTTAATGAAGCTAAACTTTGAATTGCAGTTTCAGAAAAAGAATTTTTTTGTACTTGATTTGCTAATAATTTCCATTTTGATATTTCTAAAAACCAATTAAAAATGGTAAAAATCAATAAAAAAAGTATATTTTTTAATGAAAAAATATTGGTTTTTGTCAAAATTGATAAAAAATAAAAAACTGACTGTTGTTGGTTCGTGAAGATTTTATCATAAATAAAATATCCGCAGCCAATAACAATAAAAAGTTTTACGACTAGCGCAAAGAATTGCTTAGATTTGTAAGAATTCGAATGATTCATGAACTGCAAAGTAACAAATAATTATTGTTTAGTTGCAGTGCTAAAATTAAAATCAATCTGAGATTGTGAGTACAGAAAAAATTATATTAGGTATTGATCCAGGAACTACCATTATGGGGTTTGGTGTCATTAAAATTGTGGGTAAAAAAATGGAGTTTGTTCAAATGAACGAACTGATTTTAACCAAATACACCGATCATTATCTAAAACTAAAACTAATTTTTGAACGAACTATCGAATTAATTGACACCTACAATCCAGATGAAATTGCAATTGAAGCGCCTTTTTTTGGTAAAAATGTACAATCGATGTTGAAATTGGGAAGAGCTCAAGGAGTTGCGATGGCGGCAGGTTTATCGAGAGAAATTCCAATTACAGAATATTTACCAAAGAAAATTAAAATGGCAATTACAGGAAATGGAAATGCCAGTAAAGAACAAGTTGCTCTGATGTTAAAATCCTTATTAGATTTAAAAACGTTGCCAAAAAACCTTGATGCAACAGACGGATTAGCAGCAGCAGTTTGTCATTTTTACAATGCAGGAAAAGTTGTTGGCGGGAAAAGTTATACAGGTTGGAGTGCTTTTGTGAAACAGAATGAAAAAAGAGTAAAGAAGTAGTTTCAGTCAACAGTCACAGTATTCAGTCGCAGTATTCAGTTGCAGTTTTCAGTCGCAGTTGCAGTTGCAGTTTTCAGTTGCAGTGTTTTAAAATAAATAATTATGGGATTTAAAGAATTGTTGGCTTTTAAAAAATCATTTGATTTGGCAATGCGAATTTTTGAAATATCTAAATCATTTCCAAAAGAAGAGAAATATTCTTTAACAGATCAAATTAGAAGGTCATCAAGAAGTGTTTCTGCAAATATTTCTGAAGCTTATAGAAAGAGGTTGTATCCAAAACATTTTGTGAGTAAATTATCTGATTCTGATGCAGAGAATTCAGAAACTCAAGTATGGTTATTATTTGCGTTGAAATGTAATTATATGAATGAAGTTGATTTTGAAAGTTTGTCTTCTGAAAACGCTGAAGTTGGAAAATTAATAAATTACATGATTAACAATTCTGATAAATTCGGAGCTAAATAACTGAATACTGCTACTGAATACTGTAAACTGATAACTAAAAAATGTCCGGAATATACATCCACATACCGTTTTGTAAACAAGCATGTTTTTATTGCGATTTTCATTTTTCTACTTCGTTAAAAAAGAAAGATGAGCTGGTTTCTTGTTTGATAAAAGAACTCGAAATTAGAAAAGACGAATTACAAAACGAAACAATTGAAACCATTTATTTTGGAGGTGGAACTCCGAGTTTATTGTCGGTTGATGAAATTGAATCTATCATTGATGCTATTAATTCGAATTATACAGTAATTGAAAATCCAGAAATTACGTTAGAGGCAAATCCAGATGATTTAAATGAAACGATCATTTTAGAATTATCTAAAAGTCCAGTAAATCGGCTAAGTATCGGAATTCAATCTTTTTTTGAAGACGATTTAAAATTGATGAATCGCGCGCACAACGCAGAAGAAGCAAAAAAATGTTTGTCTGTGGCGACGCGCCACTTTGAGAATATTACAGTAGATTTAATTTACGGAATCCAGAATATGACCATTGAAAAATGGAAACAAAATTTACAAACTGTTTTCGATTTTGGCATCCATCATATTTCTAGTTATGCGCTAACCGTTGAGCCAAATACAGCGTTGGATTCGTTTATCAAAAACGGAAAATATCCACCATTAAATGAAGCGTTGGCAAAACAACATTTTGATATTTTGGTTGAGGAAACACAGAAGCAAGGATTTGTACATTATGAGATTTCGAACTTTGGAAAACCCAACTATTTTTCGAAACACAATACCAGTTATTGGAACCAAAAAAAATACATCGGAATTGGACCTTCAGCGCATTCGTTTAGCAAAACTCACAGAAGTTGGAATGTTTCTAATAATACAAAATACATCAAATCTATTTTAGAAAGTAAGTTACCAAACGAAACGGAAGAGTTGTCTAAAAACGATCAATTTAACGAGTCTATTATGACAGGTTTACGAACTATTTGGGGAGTTTCTTTGGCGAAAATTGAAACTGAATTCGGAATTGATTATAAAAATCAATTACTAACATCCGCAGAAAAATTCATCAATAAAGATTTACTCGTCATTGCGAGAGAAACGAAGCAATCTTTTAATGATGAAGAGATTACTTCTTCGATTCCTCCTCGTAATAACACTGGATTTCTGAAAACCACAAAAAAAGGCAAATTTTTAGCAGATGGAATTGCATCCGATTTATTTATCCTGAACTAGTTTTAATACCATTGAATTTTGATATTTAACTCAACTGAAAGGTCTTTTTAAAATGGGAATGGAATTTGATAAAATCACAAAACCTTCAATTAAAAAAGGTATATTTGGATAATAATCCGTTGAGAATTTTAACACTTAAAAAGTTCTCGATACAATTTTTCGTTCCTCAAAATCACTCGAACTGACATTTTGATACTATTTATAATAATAAAATTTACTGTAATCAAGTTTAATTAAAAAGATACTGAAAATTTCGAATGAAGGCAATAATAGAATATAATTCAAGAAAGATAGAAGTAGACATCTCGAATCCTTTAGATATTTCAATTCCTATTGATATGTCAAAAAAAAATATCAATGCTTGGTATGTTGAAGAACCAACCATTTTTCCGGAAGAATTTGAAGGAGAAAAAATTAAGGTTTCTAATGGCGCTGTCGTAAACTTTAACAACATACATTTTAATCCGCATTCGCATATTACACATACAGAATGTGTTGGACATATTACAGAAAAAGTGCATTCTGTAAATAAAAATTTAAAATATTATATTTTTCTCGCAGAATTAGTTACTGTTGCTCCAGAAAGCAGAAATGGAGATTTTGTGATTTCAGAAAAACAACTAAAAACAGCATTAAAAAATAAAAAAAGAGATGCCATTGTAATTAGGACTCTGCCTAATTTATCCGATAAAAAAGAGATGCGTTATTCAAATACAAATCCACCCTATTTGTTAGAAGAAGCGGCAATTTATCTAAGAGAAAAAGGCATTAAACATTTATTAATAGATTTACCTTCTGTAGATAAAGAAAAAGACGATGGTAAATTAGTATCTCATAATGCTTTTTGGAATACTTCAGGAGAAATACGAATGGATGCAACCATAACGGAATTTATTTACGTGCC
Organism: Polaribacter huanghezhanensis; assembly: GCF_030444335.1. Lineage (NCBI taxonomy): Bacteria > Pseudomonadati > Bacteroidota > Flavobacteriia > Flavobacteriales > Flavobacteriaceae > Polaribacter > Polaribacter huanghezhanensis. Next base: position 1,356,115 of record NZ_CP128595.1, read on the forward strand.
AAATTCAATTGAAGATGGAGAATATTTACTAAACTTAATGATTGCACCTTTTGAAAATGATGCAACGCCAAGCAAGCCGGTTTTGTATGAGATTATTAAATAATATGTATGAAGAAGAATAAAAAAATAAAATATATTTTTTACGCAGTAATAATTGTGTTAATTCTTCTAATAAAAGGTGCTGTATATTCTGATATTCCTGTTGAAAAATTAAAAGAAAAATACGCGAATGAATTTTCTAAGTTTATGGAGATTGATGGAATGCAAGTGCATTACAGAGATGAAGGAACTGGAACTCCAATTGTATTAATTCATGGTACTGCATCTTCGTTACATACTTGGGATGATTGGACAAAAGGGCTCAAAAAAAACTACAGAGTAATCCGAATGGATTTACCTGCTTTTGGTTTAACAGGTCCAAATTTGAATGGTGATTATTCAATTCAGAATTATACGCGATTTTTAGATCAGTTTTTATCAAAAATTAAGGTTGATACTTTCTATTTGGCAGGAAATTCTTTGGGCGGAAATATTGCCTGGGAGTATACCGCAGAACATCCTGAAAAAGTTAAAAAATTAATTTTGCTAGATTCTGGTGGATTGCCAACAAATAAATCACAACCTTGGATTTTCAGAATGGCTAGAACTCCAATTTTAAATTCACTTTTTTTATACATCACTCCAAAAGCAATCATTAAAGAAAATATGAAACAAGTGTATGCTGATGATTCTAAAATAACAGATGCATTGATTACACGTTATCACGAAATGGCTTTGAGAACAGGAAACAGGCAAGCTTTTATAGATAGAGCAAAAATGGATTTTGACTTTGATGATAAAGCAAATTTAGAGAAGCTAAAAAGTATAAAAACAGAAACGTTACTACTTTGGGGGGAAAACGATGTATGGATTCCGGTAGATAATGGAAAGCGAATGGATAGTTTATTGCCAAATTCTAAATTGGTAATTCTTGAAAATTCTGGACATGTACCTATGGAAGAAAATCCAGCAGAAAGTTTAGCGGTTTTGAAGGAGTTTCTGGAGATTCGCTAACTTAAATGATATCAAACGTTTTACTGTTTTATATCAAGAGTTACCAAAGTTACCGAAAAATGATTTTAGAAACAAGTTAAAATTATTTTTCAAAATGATTTTCCACAAAAGCTCTCTGTTCATTATCTGTAATTTTATCTGATGATTCAATATCGATTTTAATATTTTTAAAATGTAAATCTTTATTCAAGTAATTATGTAGTTCTACTTTTGCGTTTGTTGGTCCAAATAATAGGACATGTTTGTATTTTAAAATTTGAGCTCCAATTTTGTCATAAAAATTTTCATGCATTTGCTGTCTTTTGTTATGCATAAGACTTTCGCTCCGAACCAAGGCTTCTTCCTTAGTTTCTGAAGTAAATTTTGATAGAATAGAGCAGCTCTTATTTTTTGAATTTAAATCAATCAAATTAGCGGATGAATGATCCATCCAGATACCTAAATTATTATTATTATTATTATTATTATTATTTGTTTTCATTATGTTAAGTTTTAGTGTTTTTGAATTTTTCCAAGAATACTTTCAATAGAAATTTTATTTTATAAATAGTTCTTGTTCCAGCAATATTCATGGTGTTTGCTTGATTAGTAATAGCAATTGGTTTTCTGCCCTCAATTCTAGCTTCTAGCAGGCAGAAAATATGATTAAATCCATCTTTTCTTGCCCCTTCATCTTTTAAATAAACTTCTATTCTTGTAATATGAGACTCAAATCTTTATAATGCTTCCGCGATTTGAGAAGTGAGAAAATCACAGCTTCTTTTTTCTCCATTAAGGGTTTTGTCTGTGTTTATTTGGATTGTCATATTTATAGTTTTTAATGTTTACTTGAATAGGTTTCTAATATCTTATTTAGGGAATCTAGATATTCTTTTAGTGCTTTATTATTTACATCTTTTTCAGTTGTGAAAAGGAAGCCTCTTGGGATTTCATTTATGTATTTAATCAGTTCTGGATGCTCCTCTTCAATTTTTATTGTTGTTAATCGAATATTATCATTAAGGTCATTTTGAGATTCCATTTTTTTATAATTTTCTAAAAATTCTTGTCTTTTTTTTTTTTAAATATTTTTTATTTTTTATTTTGTTGTTCTTTTATTGTTGTCTTTTCAAAATCAAAATGGTTAGTTAATTGGTTAATATTAATAGTCGGATTTGTTGGATGAGTCTGTTCTTTTGTTCTTTTGAATTTCTTTCTGTCTTTAATCATTCCCATGTTTGTCGTTTTATTTGTTCATTCTTAGTATACATCTTTAATACTTAAACATTGCTAATACTGTGTTAAAACCTAAAATTATTTTCAAAAACTATCTTATCTTTAATTATTTAAATCTTTTAATTTTTCAATAAAAAATAAAAACATGCACATAGAACAACTGAGAGAATATTGTATTTCAAAAAAAGGTGTTACAGAACATTTTCCGTTTGATGATGTTACCTTGGTGTTTAAAGTAATGGGGAGAATGTTTGCGTTGGTGGGTTTGAATCATTGGGAAAAAGGAGAAACCAATATCAATTTAAAATGCGATCCAGAATGGGCAGAGGAGTTGCGTGGCGAATACGAAAGTGTAAATGCAGGTTGGCACATGAGTAAAAAACATTGGAATACCGTTACTTTAAACAACGATGTTTCTGATACTTTTGCTTTTGAATTGATAGATCATTCGTATGATTTGGTTGTAAAAGGATTGACAAAAAAGTTGAAAGAGGAACTGAAAAACAGCTAAATGTCATTCCGAAATGAGCTTGCCTGCAAGAAGGCAGGGAACGATTGAGGAATCTCACGATAATATAAATGCTTTTAAATTAGTGAATCGGTATTGTAATTAAGGTTTATTTGTCATTCCTGTGAAGCTTGTGCTCAACTTGATTGGGTAACAGGAATCTATATACAATAAAGTTGTAAATGACAAAAGTCCGCACTTAATATAGTTTCTTTGGATTCCCGCTTACGCGAGAATGACAGCAGTAATGTCATTCCGAAAAGAGGGAACGATTGAAAAATTTTTAATAAAAAGCGGAATGTCAATAATAGCAACAAAAACTGAATACTGAGACTGCTAACTGAGACTGCAAACTGAAACTACTAATGCAAACTTCTATAGTTAGAAGGCGTAATTCCTTTATTCTCTTTAAACTTTCTATTAAAATTAGAAATATTTTTAAAGCCAGATTTTTCAGAAATTTCTGTAATCAACAAATCTTTATTTTTTAATAATCTACACGCGTTTTCTATTCTAACTTCAATCAAAAACTGAAAATACGTCTTGTTGGTTCGTTGTTTAAAATACCTACAAAAGGCATTTGGCGTCATATAAGAAATTTCGGCAATGCTGTGTAAACTAATTTCTTTCTGATAATTGTTCATGGTAAATTCCATGATGTTGCTCATGCGTTTACCTTCGTTATCAGAATATTTTTTTGGATAAATAAACGTAGAAAGCGGTTGTATGTCGGCTTTTAACAATTCTCGAATAATCGTTAAAAATAAAATAAATCGCTGTAAGTTTGATGCTTTTTTAAGCTGCTGAAACAATTCTAAAACAACATTTTTATTGGAAGTTAAAATTCCGCCAGATGCACTCATCGTAAATATTTGTTGAATTTCTTTAAAATCTCCCAACTCAAAAAAGTGTTCACCAAAAGATGTTTTTGTGAAAAATAAGGTTTGCATAAACGTGGTTTTCCAAGTAGAAGTATCACTTTTAAAAACATGCGGTAAATTACTTCCGATAATTAAAATATCTCCAGATTTGTATTCGTTAATAGAATCTCCAACGACAATACTTCCTTCGCCTTTTACAATTGCACACAACTGAATTTCTTCATGTTGATGCAATTTATCGTACAAGATTTTTCCTTTATCTTCTTGATAAATTAAAGAAACATCTTTTAGTTTTGGAATTTTAAATGGTAAAACTTTCATTTGATAAAAATACAAACATGTGCTAATATTTGCTTTATATTTTAATAATTATTTAAAATAAGGTTAAAAAAGTATCAACTAATGATAGAATTGGAAAATCAAAAAAGAGAAAACCGATGTAGATTTGTAAAAAAACTAGTACAATGAGTATACAATGGAATGGTGTGATGCCAGCAGTAACAACTAAATTTTCTGATGATGATACCTTAGATTTGGTAAATTTTGAAGTAAACATTAAAGCGCAATTAGAAGCTGGAGTTAATGGAATTATTTTAGGCGGAACATTAGGAGAAGCAAGTACTTTAACAGCAGGCGAAAAGAAAATTTTAATAGAAAAAACGGTAGAAATTGTAAAAGGAAAAGTTCCTGTAATTATCAACATTGCAGAACAATCTACAAAAGACGCCATTGAAGCTGCTCGTTTAGCAAAAGAATATGGAGCGCAAGGATTAATGATGTTGCCTCCAATGCGTTACAAAGCAGATGACAGAGAAACAGTAACCTACTTTAAAAAAGTAGCAAATAGCACTTCGTTGCCAATTATGATTTATAACAATCCTGTAGATTATGGAATTGAAGTTACCTTAGATATGTTTGCCGAGTTGGCTGAGTGTAAAAATATTGAAGCTGTAAAAGAATCAACCAGAGATATTTCTAATATGTCAAGATTTCGAAACCGTTTTGGTAACCGTTTTGCCATTTTATGTGGTGTAGATACGTTGGCATTAGAATACATTTTAATGGGTGCAGATGGTTGGGTTGCAGGCTTAGTATGTGCTTTTCCAGCAGAAACTGTTGCCATTTGCAACTTAGCAAAAGCAGGAAGAACTCAAGAAGCAATTGAAATTTATCGATGGTTTTTGCCTATATTAGAGTTAGATATAAACACTAAATTAGTGCAGAATATTAAGTTGGCAGAAGTAGCAACAGGAATTGGAACAGAAAATGTTAGAGAGCCACGTTTGCCTTTGATTGGAGCAGAACGAAAACGTGTATTGGCAATTATTGAAAATGGATTAAAAACAAGACCAACATTGCCAGCGTATAAAAATTTATAAATTACTTTGGGTGTTACCGCAAAAAAGCGGTCAGGCTTTTCGCTAAATCTTTTGTTTAAATAACAAAAGGATATCGCTTCAATCCTTAACACAAAACAAGTAACTACAAAGAAAATAATAAATAGAATCATGTTAGAAATTAGACCAACATGCGAACATTGTAACAAATCATTGCCATTTGATTCTCAAGAGGCAATGATTTGTACGTTTGAATGTACCTTTTGTAAAGACTGTGTAGATTCAGTTTTACAGCATGTTTGTCCAAATTGTGGTGGTAATTTTACAAAACGACCAATTAGACCAAAAACACTATTAGAAAAATATCCAACAGCAACAAAAATTATTCACAAACCTGTTGATATAGCAACACATTTAAAAATAATTGGTTAAAATACAAGAGAAATGAAAGTAGATTTAAAACAGAAATTTAAAGTAGTTTTAGTATTCATATTATTAACAACTATAAATGTTTTCGCCCAGCAAAAACCTGCTTTTTCTTATACAGTTTCTTTTCCGGATACAAAATCAAAATCGTATCATGTAGAATTAAACACGTCTGGCTGGAATCAAAATTCCGTTCAATTTAAAATGCCAAGATGGATGCCTGGATATTATCAAATCATGGATTATGGTAAAAATGTGTACAATATTTCTGCTATCGATAATGAAAAAAATGCACTTTCTTTAAAACAAATAGACGACAGTACTTGGGAAATTAGTGGAGTTAAAAACCAATCATTTAAAATAATGTATGATGTAAAAACGACTCGAAAATTTGTGGCTATGAGTTTTGTTGATGAAAATCATGGATACTTAATTGGTGGAAATTCGTTTTTGTATGTAGATGGTTTTATAAACGAACCAGTCCGTGTAAAAGTTTTAAAAAAAACTACTTGGAGCAAAATTGCAACAGGTTTAGAATTGGTAAAAGGAACTTCAAATGAATTTATTGCTTCAGATTTTGATATTCTTTATGACAGCCCTATTCTTATTGGAGATTTAGAAGAATTACAATCGTTTAAAGTGTACGGAGTTGAACATCATTTTATTGGTTATAAAATGGGAGATTTTGATAAAAAGGAATTTATTAAAAATCTACAATCAGTAGTAAAATCAGCCGCAGATATTATTGGAGATATCCCTTTTAAAAAATATACATTTATAGCAATTGGACCAGGAAGAGGAGGTATTGAACATTTAAATAACACCACAGTTAGTTTTGATGGAAGTCAACTTAAAACAAAAGCTGGAATGAATAAAATGATGAACTTTTTGGCGCACGAATACTTTCATCATTATAATGTAAAACGAATAAGACCAATAGAAGTTGGTCCATTTGATTATGCTAAAGGAAGCAAAACAAATCTACTTTGGATTAGTGAAGGACTTTCTGTGTATTATGAATATTTAATGGTAAAAAGAGCAGGGCTTTCTAGTGATAAAATGTTGTTTCAAAACTTTGAAAACAATATCAACACTTTTGAAAATAATCCAGGAAGAAAGCTTCAATCATTAACTCAAGCAAGTTACGAAACATGGAAAGATGGACCGATGGGGAATTTTCGAAAAGGAGAGACAATTTCTTATTATGAAAAAGGACCAATTGTTGGGTTGTTGTTAGATTTTGCAATTAGAAATGCTACCGAAAATAAAAAATCACTCGATGATGTAATGCGCTTTTTGTATAGGGAGTATTACAAGAAAAAACAAAGGGGTTTTAGTGATGCAGAGTTTCAACAAGCTTGTGAAACCATTGCGGGGGCTTCATTAAAAGCATTTTTTGAATATATTTATACAACTAAAGAATTAGATTATAAAACATATTTAAGTTTTGGAGGTTTAAAATTAGAATTTAAAACCAATGAAATTGATAAAAAGAAAGAGTTTACTTTAAGTAAAATAGAAAACCCAACGGGTTTACAGCAAAAAATATTAAAATCATGGTTAGGTGAATAGTATTCGTTTTTAGAAAACTTAGCTTAAAATAGAAATAAAACATTGAAAATGATCACAGGAAAAAATTATATTGGAAATCAACTTTCCGCAATAGGAACTAAAACGTACACCACGTTTAATCCACAAACAAATACAGAAAATACAACTGTTTTTACAGAAGCAAATTCTGATGAAATCAACCAAGCCGCAGAATTAGCAACAGCAGCATTTCAAACCTATTCTAAAAAAACAGGTAAAGAAAAAGCAGCTTTTTTAAGAGCTATTGCAGAAGAAATTGAAGCCTTGGGCGATAAATTAGTTGAAGTGTATACTCTAGAGAGTGGATTGCCCGAAGGACGAGCAAAAGGAGAGCGTAGCAGAACAGTTGGACAATTAAGAGCTTTTGCGGCTCATGTTGAAGAAAGTTCTTGGGTAGAAGCAACAATTGATACTGCACAACCAGAAAGAAAACCAATGCCGAAAGGAGATTTACGTAAAATGTATATTCCTTTAGGACCAATTGTAGTTTTTGGTGCAAGTAATTTTCCGTTAGCGTATTCTACTGCTGGTGGAGATACTGCTGCAGCTTTGGGAGCAGGTTGTCCGGTAATTGTAAAATCGCATCCAATGCACGCAGGAACTGGAGAATTAGTTGCGTCGGCCGTAATAAAAGCTGCTAAAAAAACAGGAATGCCAAACGGCGTATTTTCTAATTTAAATAGTAGCGGAATTGAAGTTGGACAAGAATTAGTAAAACATCCAAAGGTAAAAGGAGTTGGATTTACAGGTAGTATTCGAGGAGGAAGAGCGCTATTTGATTTAGCGGGACAAAGACCTGAACCAATTCCGGTTTTTGCAGAAATGGGTAGTATCAATCCAGTCGTATTTTTACCAGAAGCTTTAAAGGAAAAAGCTACAGATTGGGCAAAAAAATATGCGAGTTCAATTACTTTGGGTTCAGGTCAATTCTGCACAAACCCAGGTTTGTTAATTGGAGTTAAAGGAAATGGATTGAATCAATTTGCTCAAACCTTAGCAGAAGAAATTGTAAAAATTGAACCAACTTGTATGTTACATCCAAATATTGTTGGAGCGTACAATAGCAATAAATCAAAAGCAATTGCTCAAGATGGAATTAAAATATTAGCAGATTTTTCCGGAGATATTAAAAGCAACTATGGACGTCAAATAGTTTCTAAGGTTGATGGAAAAATATTTTTAGAAAACCCAACATTACATCACGAAGTTTTTGGGCCTTTTTCTCTGATTGTTGAATGTGAAAATGAAACACAATTAGAAGAAGTTTTAAATAAATTAGAAGGACAATTAACAGGTACAATTGTAGCAACAGATACTGAACTAGTTTCAAATGCAGGAATTGTATCAGCAATGCAAAATAGAGTTGGAAGAATTATTTTTAATGGTGTTCCAACAGGAGTAGAGGTGTGTCCTTCGATGCAACACGGTGGCCCATATCCAGCATCAACAGATTCGAGATTTACTGCAGTTGGAGTAGATTCCATCAAACGTTGGATTAGACCATTTAGTTTTCAATCTTGGCCAAATGATTTGTTGCCAAATGAACTAAAAAATGAAAATCCGCTTGGAATTTTAAGAAACGTCAACGGAATAAAAACTACTGATAAAATATAGTACTATGAAAATATTCAAACTCTTTGGGCTTGTCCTTTTAATAAGTTTTTCGGCTTGTAAAAAAATTTCGTCAAGTGATCAATTAAATAACATCATTAAAGAATATGAGAAGCCCAGAGAGTATGAGTTTAATAGATATGAATCTGTAGAAAATACCATTAAATATTATCAATCAGAAGCTGATTTTGCTGCAAATTTAAAAGAAAAACTAGCTGCTGTTTCTGTGGAAGGTTTGTCTGAAACGGATAAAATATCCAAAGAATTATTATTGTTTGTTTTGCAAGATAAAATAGATACGCAGACGTATAAAATGTATTTAAACCCGATTACAAACGAGTCTGCTTTTCATTTAAATTTGAGTAGAATGGCAAACAGAAATTTTAAAAACAAAGCTCAAGTTATTGGTTATTTAAACCAATTAAATGAGTTGCCAAAGCGAGTAGATTACAATTTAAACCTGTTAAGAGCTGGAGTTAAAGAAGGCATTTCGCAACCAAAAGCGGTTTTTTATAAGTACGAAAACACCTACAACAAACATATTGTGGCTGATGTAACGAAGAGCGAGTTTTATGCGCCATTTCACAAATTACCAACATCATTTTCGTCTGCTTTAAAAGATTCTATCATTGCAGTAGCAAAAATAAGTGTTCAAAAAAACGCCATAGATCAGTATAAAAAAATTAAAACTTTTTTTGAAAAGGAATACTTTCCGAATACTAGAAAAGGTTTAGGAGTTTCTACCACTCCAAACGGAAAAAAATTTTATCAAAATCGCATTAATTTTTACACCACAAGTACCAAATATACGGCAGAAGATATCCATCAAATCGGATTGAAAGAAGTGGCTAGAATTAAAGCAGAAATGCAACAAATAATTAAAAATTTAGGTTTTAAAGGTTCGTTTGCAGATTTTTTAAAATTCTTAAGAACTGATGAGCAATTCTATGCAAAAACTCCGAAAGAATTAATCATGTTTGCAAGAGACATTGCAAAAAGAATTGATGCAGAATTGCCTAAGTTTTTTAAAACTTTACCTAGAAAACCGTATGGTGTTGTGCCTGTTCCTGCTGCAATTGCACCAAATTATACTGGCGGAAGATATTCGGGCTCTAGAAGTGAAACTTCGGCAGGTTTTTATTGGGTAAACACCTATAATTTACCAAGCAGAACATTGTATACAATTCCGGCTTTAACAGCACATGAAGCAGTCCCGGGACATCATTTACAAATGTCTTTGAATAACGAATTGCCAAAAACAATTCCGCAATTTAGAAGAAATTTATATTTATCAGCATTTGGAGAAGGTTGGGGATTGTATTCAGAATATTTAGCAGACGAAATGGGTATTTATACAACTCCGTATGAAAAATTTGGACAATTAACGTATGAAATGTGGCGCGCTTGTAGATTGGTGGTTGATACCGGAGTGCATGTAAAAGGTTGGACACGTCAAGAAATGATAGATTATATGGCATCAAATACGGCTTTATCGATGCATGAAGTTACCACAGAAACAGATCGTTATATTTCTTGGCCAGGACAAGCATTATCGTATAAAATGGGAGAACTTAAAATTCGTGAAATGCGAAAAAAAGCGGAAGCTGAATTAGGAGAAAAGTTTAATATTAGAGATTTTCACGAAGTGATTCTAGAAGAAGGAACCGTTACCTTATCCATTTTAGAAAATAGAATACTTAATTATATTGATGCTAAAAAAAATGAGTAGAAAAACATTTTTTTGTGTGGATGCACATACTTGCGGAAACCCAGTAAGAGTTGTTGCTGGTGGGGGACCAAATTTGGTTGGTAAAAACATGAGCGAAAAGCGTCAGCATTTTATAAAAGAATACGATTGGATCAGAAAAGGGTTGATGTTTGAACCACGCGGACACGATATGATGAGTGGAAGTATTTTATTTCCACCGCACAATCCAGAAAATGATTTTGCTATTTTATTTATAGAAACTTCGGGTTGTTTGCCAATGTGTGGACACGGAACAATTGGTGCAATTACCATCGCAATTGAAGAAGGGTTAATCATGCCAAAAGTTTCTGGAAAAATTAAAATGGAAGCGCCAGCTGGTTTGGTACATATTGAATACGGACAAACAGGTAAAAAAGTAGATTGGGTAAAATTAACCAATGTAAAAAGTTATTTAGCCGCAGAAAATTTAACGGTTGATTGCCCTGAATTAGGAGAAATATCGTTTGATGTAGCTTATGGTGGAAATTATTACGCCATTGTAGACCCTCAGAAAAACTTTTCTGGAGTACACGATTTTACAGCTTCAAAAATTATTCAATATTCTCAAGTTGTTCGAGATCGAATTAAAGAAAAATATTCAAATCAATTTATCCATCCAGAAAACGACACGATTAGAGATGTAACACATTTATTGTGGTCAGGAGACCCAATTGATCCAACATCATCCGGAAGAAATGCTGTTTTTTATGGCGATAAAGCTATTGATAGAAGTCCGTGCGGAACAGGAACATCTGCAAGATTAGCGCAATTATATGCCAAAGGAAAATTAAAAAAAGGAGAACAATTTATCCACGAGAGTTTTATTGGTAGCAAATTTATTGGTTGTGTAGAAGAGGAAACAACTTTAGATGGAAAATTAGCAATTATTCCAAGTGTTCAAGGTTGGGCAAAAATTTATGGATATAACACGATTATTATTGATGATGAAGATGATCCGTATGCACACGGATTTCAAGTGATATAACTAATGAAACAATGTAATAATGACGTAATGAAGCAGTGAAAAGATACTAAAAAAGAAAAATTATGGAAATGCCAGAATTTGTTGAAAGATTAAAGAAAAAATACAAATATCAATTAACACATTAATTCATTTTATCATTAAATATGAAAAATTGTATCATCATCGGCGGTGGAATTATAGGCTTAAGTACCGCTTATTATCTTCAAAAAGAAGGGCATCAGGTTACGGTAATCGATAAATCAGATTTTACAAGTGGCGCATCTTATGTAAATGCAGGTTATATTACTCCGAGTCACTTTATTTCGTTGGCTTCTCCAGGGATTATTACACAAGGGATTAAATGGATGTTTAATGCATCGAGCCCTTTTTATGTAAAACCGAGCTTAGATCTTGATTTTTTAAAGTGGGGTTTGGCTTTCAAAAAATCTGCAACAGCAAAAAAAGTTGAAAAATCCATTCCCGTTATAAAAGATATCAATTTGCTTGGAAGAGATTTATATGAAGCACTAAAAGCTTCGGGTGATTTTAACTTTCATTACCAACGCAAAGGATTATTAGTGTACTATCAATCAGATAAAGTAGGTGAGCACGAGTGGAAAATTGGACAAAGAGGAATTCATGAAGGTTTAGGAGTGCAAAATTTATCTTTAGAAGGGATTAAAAAAATGGAACCAAATATAGATTTAAATGTAAAAGGAGCGGTCTATTTTGATTGTGATGCACATATGACTCCAACTGATTTTATGCCAGAAATGGTCTCATATTTAAAATCAAAAGGTGTAAAAATTTTAGCAAACGAAGAAGTAAAAGATGTTGTAGTTGTAAATGAAACAATTAAAAGTGTTATTACAAATAGAGCTCGTTATGAAGCCGATGAAATTGTTATGGCAGCAGGAAGTTGGTCCCCGTTATTATCAAAAAAACTCGGAATTAAAATTTTGATTCAGGCAGGAAAAGGATATCGCATTAATGTTGAAAGAGAAACCAATATTACGATTCCATCAATTTTATGCGAAGCAAATGTTGCGGTTACTCCAATGTCTGGTTTTACTCGTTTTGCAGGAACTATGGAAATTGGTGGAATCAATCATAAAATAAATCCAGTACGTGTAAATGCAATTGCAACTGCTGCTCAAAAATTTTACAACAATTTAGAAATTACCGAACAAGAAAAAAACGAGGCACAATGTGGATTGCGACCGTGTTCTCCAGATGGTTTGCCTTATATAGGAAAATCATCGAAATGTAAAAACTTAACCATTGCAGCTGGTCATGCAATGATGGGTTGGAGTTTGGGTCCGGCAACCGGAAAATTAGTTTCTGAAATTATTTCAGATAAAAAAACAAGCTTAGATTTGAACCCATTTCATCCAGATAGAAAATTTTAATTCTCTAAATCGTTAATATCCAAGCGCATTTGAATCATATGCTTTGAAAAACCAACTTTTTCATACGCTTTAATTGCAGATGGATTTGTACTGTATACATCCAAACGAATTTCATGTACGTTTTTTGTTTTACTCCAGATTAATAATGCATCAATAATTAATTTATTATACCCATTTCCTCGATGTTTTTCTGGAACAAACATAAAACCTAAATACGCATGTTTATTGTGTTTTAAATAAACGCTGTCTGGTTTTACCTTTGCATATCCAGAAGCAACCAATTCGTCATTAATTTCTACAACATACAAAACAGCATCATCATTGGTGATGAAATTTTCTAAATCATAATACACAACTTTACCGTCTTTTATAGTCGCATCCATCGGCCGTTCGGCATTTACCAAATCATCCATAAATGTGTCTAAAATTGGCAAGTCATCTTTTGTTGCTAATCGAACTATTGGTTTCATACTAAGCAGAAGTATCAGCAATGATTTTCCATTCGCCATTTATCTTTTTAAAGATAATCATAAATATACCGTTTGCATTTCCAACGTTGCGAGTTAAATGAAATTCTCCCATTACAAAATATGCACCCTCATTAATTTTAGAAATGTCATTGATTTTAAATTGTAACGTTCCAGAATGATCTGGAGTTGGATAACCTCTCTTGTAATTTGCTAAGGTTTTATTCCAGCCAAGTGTTACGCCATTGCTTCCATAAAACTTTAAAGAATCTGACTTCCAATACCCTTGCATAAATCCTTCTAAGTCGTGTTTAGACCAAGCGATTTGTTGTAAATCCAGAATTGCTAGAATGTCTTTTTTATCTTGCTCTTCTGTAGAAGTTACGCAAGAAGAAAGTAGTAAAATAGTTGCGAAAAGGAATAGCATTTTTTTCATAAATAAGTATTTTATAATAAGTAAGATACTAAAAGTAAGGTTTATATTTTAGTTTGCTGTTTCATAAAATCTTCAGCAAATATTTTACGCAAGTAAAAAAGGACTTCTACTGCATCTTTTTTTGTGAAAACTAGTGGCGGCTTTATTTTTAAGACATTGTGATCTGGGCCATCGGTACTCATTAAAATTCCGTGATCTTTCATTCTATTTGCCAAATAATCGGTTTGTGCTGCTAACGGATTTAGTCTTGAATCCGTCAATTCAATTCCAAGAAACAATCCTTGTCCGCGGACATCGCCAATAATTGGAAATTCTGTAGCTAATTTTTTTAATTCAGTTTTTAAAAATTCTCCAACTTCTAATGCATTTTCTTGTAATTTTTCTCGCTTTACGGTTTTTATAACTTCGGTAGCAATAGCACAAGAAACCGGATTACCACCAAACGTATTAAAATATTCCATTCCGTTTGCAAAAGCATCAGCAACTTTTTGTGTACAAGCAACTGCTGCAACAGGATGACCGTTCCCTAGTGGTTTTCCGATGGTAACAATATCCGGAATTACATTGTGTAACTGAAATCCCCAAAAAGTTGTTCCCATTCTACCACAACCCGTTTGCACTTCATCAGAAATACAAATTCCGCCTGCTTTTCTAACTTTTTCATAAGCTTTTGCTAAAAACCCTTCTGGCAATTCAATTTGACCGCCGCAACTAATGATGGGTTCAATGATAAATCCACCAACATTTCTTTCTTTTTGTTGAATTTTTACAATACATTTTTCAACTTCTTCTGCGTAGTTATCAGCTGTGTTTTCTCCTCTGTATTTTCCGCGAAAAGAATCAGGTAACGGAAAAATTTGTGTGTATTCTGGAGCGCCATTCCCGCCTTTTCCATCAAATTTATAGGATGAAATATCAATACACATATTTGAATTTCCGTGATAACCAATTTCACTAGCTATGATGTCTTTTTCTCCAGTAACAGCTTTTGCCATTCTGATTGCCAATTCGTTTGCTTCACTTCCAGAATTTACAAAATGCAACACTTCTAACTCTTTTGGTAAAGTTTCCATCAATTCTTTGGCTAATTCGTTGATGTTTTCGTGTAAATACCTCGAATTGGTATTGATCAACGCCATTTGTTCTTGACCAGCTTTTACAACAGTATACTTTTCATGTCCAACATGCGCCACATTATTTACGGTGTCTAAATAGTTGTTTCCAAATTGATCCATTAAATATTGACCAGCTCCACGAACCATTTTAATTGGTGTACTGTATTGCAGACTTAAACTTTTTCCTAAATGTTGTTTTCTGTAATTGATAATTTCTTCATTAGAAATCATTGTATTTTTTTGCAATCCTTCTGATTTGAATAATAAATTTGGATCTGGACAAACACTTTTCCAAACATCAATCTGCTTTAAATACGCAACACCAGGAAAGTCAGTTTTATAATCAAACAAAGAAAGCATCACCTGAAAATGTAAATGCGGCGCCCAATTTCCGTTTTCAGGATGATTTGCCAATTCAGCAATTTTTTCTCCTTTTAAAATAATGTCTCCAATTTTATGTTTTGTTGCGCTTTCAACCGTATTATGTCCGTATAAAGTATAAAATTCAAAACTTTCCGTTTTGTGTTTTAAAACCACCAAGCCTCCATATTCTTTATCTCCAGCATCATTAACTGCAATAATAACTTCACCATCCAAAAGTGCATGCACCGGAGTGTTTTCTGGTAGCCAATAATCAATTCCTAAATGAATACTTCTACTTTCTCTTCCTTGATTTCCGATTTTATCATAGGCTGTAGAAGTGTACAACGCTCTGGGTTCTAAATATCCGCCAGCAATAATTTTAGTGGGAACTTCTTTTTGTAATTGATCAATTTTAAACTGTAAGAACTCTAAATTATTAAAATCTTCTTGATGTCCAATCCATTTGCTAGAAACACTTAAATCGATATGATGAATTTCATTTTTGTGTACAGTTGGAAATAAACCTGAAAGTGAAAACGTATTTTTAGAAGCCCATTTTTGAAATTGTTCTTCATTTGGATGTGCTGTAAATCCACAGGCAGCTCTAAAAGAATATTCTGCAAAATCAGGGTGAATTCCTTTCCATTTTTTTAAGATTTCCCAAACTGGTTTTTCGCTAATTAATAAATAGTCGTTGTTGGGATTTTCAATTTTATTGATGGCAGATTTTGTTACAGAAATCAACAAACGCATGGCAATTGCATTGTGCAAATGTTTGATTTCTTTTTCTTGTAAAGGAAAAGTGGAATGATACCCTTTGACAATCGACAAAGCTGCTTCTAAAGGATTTGGATGATTGATCGTTGTATAACATGCAATTGCAACATCATTAATAATTTGCGTGTAAACGGTATCTCCATAATCGATAACCGCTTTTACAGTTGGATGGATTAAATCGCTAGAAACAATAATATTATTGTCGTTTGCATCGTTGTGTACAACCGATTTTCGTAAAAGAGTGTACCCTGATTTCTGAGATTCAAACTGCTCTTGAAAATAGGTGATTATGTTTTTTTCTTCGGATGAAAAAAGATGAAGATGCTTTTTTGTCCAAAGTGATTGTGCAACATCCCAAGCAAATTTTCTATCCACTTTTTCATGTTCAAATCCTTGTAAAGCAGCAGTTAATTTTCCACATTGTTCGCCAAGACTAAAACGCAATTCGTTTAATTGCGGATTTACTGATGACCAGATTCTGCCAGAAATCCACGTTAATAAACGCACATTTCTTGTGTTTCCAAAATGGTCTGTAATTGTAGAAACAGCGTTTCCGTTTGTGTCTAAAATAACTTTTGGAACGATTAGATCTTCTTTGCTGTTTTCTACAAACTGCAATAGTTTTTGTTGAAAATCGAGATAATTTTCATCTTCATTTGTACGAGATATTTTCAAAACATACGCTTCAGAGCTGCTGACTTTAATTTTAAAATTAAAATCAATTTCTCCAGGTAATTCAGAAATACTTCCTTTGATATTGTATCTTTCAAAGAGGATTTTCTCTGCTTGATCTATGGTTGTTTTTACGGAGTTGTAATCCATTTAAGTAAAATAGTTATTTAAATTATACTCTTAATTCGAAATGTGAAACATGGATGAAAAGATAGTATTTAAAAATTGATTTTCCACTCATCGATACTTTTTTACCATTCATCGACATATAAGCAATATTTCAACTATTTTGAGAATAAAAAGAAATACTTTTTATCAATTTTGTATATTAGATTCCATATAACTTATTAAAAATGCCTAAAGAAAAAATATCAGTATTATTTATTGAAGATGATGTCATTGAGACCATGAAAATGCATAGAGCTGTTGCTAAAATAGATGGAGATTACTTCATTAAAGAAGCTAAAAACGGAGAAGAAGCTTTAACGATTCTCTCTCAAAAAGACAATTTACCAAATATTATTTTATTAGATTTGAATATGCCAAAAATGAACGGTATAGAGTTTTTGACAATTTTGAAAAATGATGAAAGGTTAAAATCTATTCCTACTATTGTCTTAACAACATCAAGCAATCAAAAAGATATGTTAACTTGCTACGAAATTGGCATTGCAGGATATGTGTTAAAACCTTTAAAATATGAAGATTATATTTTGAGGTTAGAGAGAATATTGAGCTATTGGAGTATTAATGAACTAATAAAGTTATAATGAAAGGAATTGTTTTTACAGAGTTTTTAGAGTTGGTTGAAGATAAATTTGGATTGGAAGTTGTAGATGAAATTATTGAAAAATCAACACTCCCTTCACAAGGTGTTTATACAGCTGTTGGAACATACGATTTTTCAGAAATGTTATCTTTATTAACTCATTTAAGTAACATAACACATTTAAGTATTGATGATTTATTGTTGGTGTACTCAGAACATTTTTTTAATGTTTTGGTAGATAGTTATCCTGGATTAATAGCGAAGTATAACGATCCAATAGAAATGCTTGCATCAATTGAAAATCACATACATGTAGAGGTTTTAAAAATGTATCCAGATGCAGAATTACCTACTTTCGAAGTCTTAGAAAAGTCAAGTAACAAATTGGTTATGATTTATAAATCAAGTAGAGCAATGTATTATTTTGGACTTGGTTTGATGAACAAGACTTTTGAAAAATTTAATTCGAGTGCAACCATTGTAATGGAAAAAATTAAAGAAGATGGTACCGAGGTAAAATTTATAATTACCAAAAATGATGAGCAAAACTAGAGTAGAATTATTGGAAAATGCTCTTACTAGAGAAAAGTTAGCGCGAAAAGCTGCAGAAAAAATTCTTGAAAAAAAATCGTTAGAACTTTACGAGCTTTCAGAAGAGGTTAAGAAAACCAATCAAGTTTTAGAAAATCTCGTTGTAAAAAAGGAATTAGAATTAAAAGGTGTTTTTAAAAATATTATTGACCCCTACTGTGTGATCGATTTTTCTGGAAATATTATTGAAATGAACGATGCAACATTGAATCTTTTGGGGTGTTCCAATAAAAATGAAGAATTAAATGTTAATGACTTTTTAATAATTAATGAAAACGAGAAAATTATAGAAAAGTTTGTAGAGGTAAGAACAACAGGTCAACTTCAAAATTTTAAAGTAAAAATTAAATCAAGAAATCATCAAATAAAAGAGTTAAATATAAACGCGAGTTTAATCTTTAATGAAAAAAAAGAACCTGTTGCGGTTCAAGGAATCGCAAGAGATATTACCAAAGAAAACGAAGCTAAAAAAAGGTTGATAGAATCTGAAAATAGATTAAAAGATTTAATTTTAAACTTAGACAATGGGATTTTTCTTGAAGACGAAAATAGAAAGGTAATTTTAGTAAATGAAAAACTATGTGATCTGTTTTACATGACAGATTCTCCCGAATCGTATATTGGACAAGATATGTCAAATGGGGCGGAAGAAATGAAGCAACTTTTTAAAAATCCTGATAAATTTGTATATAGATATAAGGAAATTATAGCAAGAAGAGAAATTGTAAAGGCAGAAGAAGTTCACCTAGTCGATGGAAAAATTCTAGAAAGAAATTACCTCCCAATTTATAAAAACGGAGAATTTAAAGGACATTTATGGAGTTTTAATGATGTTACTTTAAAGCGAAAATTCAATCAAAATCTTGAAATGCAAAAGCAAAAATATAGCAATATTATTGCAAACATGCATTTAGGGTTGATTGAAGTAAATAATGAAGATGAAATTTTACTAGTCAATCAAAGTTTTGAAGAAATGTCTGGTTACTCAGAAAAAGAATTGATTGGACAACAGATAATTAATTTTTTTCCAATGAAACCTCAGGCAAAAATAGTTGTAGGAGAATATAATTCATACGAGATTAATTTAAAAACAAAAACTAAAAAAGAAAGTTTTTGGTTGGTAGGAAGTGCGCCAAATTATAATGTAAATGGACAAATAATTGGTTCTATTTGTGTTTGTTTGGATATTACAAGTCTAAAAACATTAGAAAAACAAAAAGAGGTTTTGCTAAAAGAATTGGAAAAAAGTAATGATGAATTACAAGAATATGCACACATCGTATCGCACGACTTAAAGTCTCCACTACGAAGTGTTTACGCACTTGTTAATTGGTTGAAAGAAGATAATTTAGATAAATTAGATGCAAATAGTATTGAAAACATCTCGTTAATTGAATCTACTTTAGAAAAAATGGAAGCATTAATTTCGGATATTTTAAACTACTCTAGTTTGTCAATTGAAAAGGAAGAACAAAAAGAGGTGGATTTAAATGTTGTAGTAGATAATATAGAGCAAATATTACTTATTCCAGAACATATAAATTTATTTAGACAAAATAAATTGCCAGTATTACGTGGAGATAAAACCAAGTTTCAGCAATTGTTTCAAAATTTAATAAGCAATGCTATAAAGTTTATAGATAAAAAAGAAGGTGTTGTAACTTTAAACGTTGAAGATAAAGGGTCTTTTTATCAATTTTCTGTGCAAGATAACGGCATAGGAATAGAGAAAAAATACCACAATAAAATCTTTAAAATTTTTAATTCGTTAAATAAAAGTAAAGATTCGACAGGGATTGGTTTATCCATTGTTAAAAAAATTGTAGATTTATACAAAGGAGAAATATGGTTAAAAAGCAAGCCAAATGTAGGAACTACTTTTTATTTTACTCTTCGAAAATAATTTCCTAAAAAAGAAAAATTAGTGAATGAACAACCTAATTTAGTATATATAAAGAAGATTGCAGATGGCGATGCAGCTTTTGAAAAAAAACTTATAGAAGTCATAAAAGAAGAGCTTCCTAAAGAGGTTTTGGAGTATGAATGTTATTTGAAAAGGAAAGATTTTATAAAGGCATCTGGTATAGTTCATAAACTTATCCATAAAATTAGTATTTTAGGGCTGGCAAAGAGTTACGTAGCTGCTAAAAAGCATGAACAAGCTTTAATGCAAAATGATACAATAATGCACATGGAGTTTCAGAGCATTATTCGAAAAATGTCAGATTTTATAAATAATAAGTAATTTTACTATGAATTGTATCTTAATTGATGATGAAAGTACTGCAAGAATAATTTTAAATCAATTGTGTTTAAATGAAGAAAATTTACATGTTGTTGGCGAATTTTCAAATGCCTTACAAGCCATAAAATATTTGAATAAAAATGAAGTAGATGTAATATTTCTCGATATTAATATGCCAGATTTTACGGGTTTCGATTTTATTCAGACTTTAAAGAACCCGCCAAATATTATCATTACCACTTCAGAAAAAGATTTTGCTATAGAAGCTTTTGAGTACGATTGTATTGTCGATTTTTTGGTAAAACCAATTTCGTTACCAAGATTCTTAAAAGCAGTTTCAAAAGCAAGAACTACCACTTCTCCTACAATCAATACATCGGTAAGTAATACTGATACAGAAATTTCTACAAAAGATTTATATGTAAATATTGATCGCAGATTAATTAAGATTAATCTAGCAAGCATCGACTTAATTCAAGCAAAAGGAGATTATATCTTAATAAAAACGGATGATAAAAACTACACCGTACATTCTACATTAAAAAAAATAGAAGACAAACTACCAGATGCCTTATTTTTAAAAGTGCATAGATCTTATGTGATCAATATTAAAAAAATTATAGATATAGAAGACAATAGCGTACTTATTAAACGCGAAGTGATTCCTGTAAGTAGATCTAAGAGACCAGAACTTATGAAGAAACTTAACTTATTGTAGTTCAGTTTTTTTTATCTTATAATATTTTAGCGGCAAAAACAAAGAGTCGTCGAAATTATCTTAAAGAAAAACAATTCCCATTCGTCGAAACTAACCTGCTTAATCAACGAAAATTTCCTTTTTCAAATACTTATGTGATATACATTTACAGCAAGATTAACAAGTTAAATGTATTTATGATGAGAATAGAAAATATAAAAGAACAACCGAATTTATTGTACATTAAAAAATTTACTGATGGCGATCTCCTTTTTGAAAAGGAAGTTATTGGTGTGTTACAAAAAGAGCTTGTAGAAAAAACAAATCAGTATCACTACCACGTTCGAAAGAAAGAATTTATACAAGCGTCAAATTTGGTGTTTAAACTTCGGCAAAAAATTAGTATTCTAGGACTTGAAAGGAGTTATTTGGTAGCAAAAGAGTTTGAAATAGCTTTGAAATCTAGTGATTTATCACTTCAAAATGATTTTGAAGACATCTTGCAATTGATGATGTTATTTGTAAACAATAAAATTTCAAAAGATGAATTGTATCTTAATTGATGATGAAAGCGCTGCCAGAATAATTTTAAATCAATTGTGTTTAAATGTAGAAAATTTACATGTTGTTGAAGAGTTTTCAAATGCCCTACAAGCTTTAAAGTATCTAAATAAAAATAAAGTAGATGTAATATTTCTCGATATTACTATGCCAGATTTTACGGGTTTCGATTTTATTCAGACTTTAAAGAACCCGCCAAATATTATCATTACCACTTCAGAAAAAGATTTTGCTATAGAAGCTTTTGAGTACGATTGTATTGTCGATTTTTTGGTAAAACCAATTTCGTTACCAAGATTCTTAAAAGCAGTTTCAAAAGCAAGAACTACCACTTCTCCTACAATCAATACATCGGTAAGTAATACTGATACAGAAATTTCTACAAAAGATTTATATGTAAATATTGATCGCAGATTAATTAAGATTAATCTAGCAAGCATCGACTTAATTCAAGCAAAAGGAGATTATATCTTAATAAAAACAGAAGATAAAAACTACACCGTACATTCTACGCTAAAAAAGATAGAAGACAAGCTCCCAAGTTCTTTGTTTTTAAAAGTACATAGATCCTATATTATTAATGTTAAAAAAATGATAGACATTGAAGGCAATCGTGTTCTTATTAAAAAAGAATTAATTCCCGTGAGTAGATCTAACAGATCACAGCTAAAGAAAAGACTTAACGTATTATAGTTAAGTCTTTTTTTTTGACATTAATCACCTTTGGTCGATAGTTATTTATCGATAAAATCACTTTTCTTTCTTTTAAAGTACAACTATTTCTATTCATCGAAACAAACCTATTGTGTGAACGAATTTTGCAAACTGAACCTTTGAAGACCTTGTACATTTGAGGTATTATTAACACAAATAGTATTAACAATTTAAATTTATTTATTATGAAAACAGTACGATTAGCAGTAGTAGCATTATCATTAGTATTTGCTCAACAAGTAAATGCACAAGACACAAATCAATCAAGTCATGTTTTAGAGGTTTCTGTTCCAGAAATTGCTTTATTAGACATTTATGACACAGGAGCATTGGCAAAAGAGATTGAAGCAAACGACATTATTCAATTTGATTTAGCAAATGGAGCTGGAGTATCAGAAGCAGGTATTTATACTTTTGCAGGTATTTCTAGAACAGGTTTGTGGTTAAATTACACAAGTGTTGTTGGAGTAGCTTCATCAGGCTTTGATACAGAAAGAACTATTGATGTAAAAATGGTTGCAAACGGAGTTGGAGAAGCATTCCCAAAAAGTTTAGATTTAGTAATTGATCCAGGAAACGCTGTGATTGAGGCAAATGGAGGTGACCATGGAGTTGCTGTAGCAGATGCAAGATTAGGGAAAACAACTGCAGTTGGAGCAAACGCAAGATTGATTAATGGAATCGGAAGTGTTCATACTGGTGATGGAGCAAAAGGATTTCCATTAACGTATTCTTTGGTTCAAAATGGAGATTTTGCAGATTATAAAGCAGGAAGCTATTTAGCAGTAATTGAATATACTTTATCTGATTTATAGTATTGAAAAATAAACGGTATTAAAAAAGACTCTTTAATTAGAGTCTTTTTTTTGTTTATAAAAGTTTTAGATGAGTTTAAAGAAGTATCGTTGAGCGGTCTTTTTTTTATTTAAAGTACGTTGAAAACAATTCGTCGACACGAATATCCCACTCAACGAATTGTTAGAGTATCAGGGGCTTTAACAGCGTAAATTTGATCAAACAAAATAAAGAATCACTTTAAAAACAATTCAAATGAAAACAAAAAATAGTTTAATCGTAGCTTTAATGTTCTTGGTAAAATCACTTTTTGCAGGTGTAGCAATTACAAATGGATTAACCCATGTTTATAATGGTGTTTCTGGAAATATTATTACTGGAGAGATCATATTAGTAAACACAACCGATATTGAACAACGTGTAACCTTTGGTATGCAGGATGCAATTTATTCTTGTTCAAAAACAAGGATCTTTTCAGAAAGTACTACACACGCATTTTCATCAAAAAGTTGGTTCAATTCAAGTACAATGGAAAAGGTTTTAAAACCTAGAGAAAAATACGTGTATAGATTTTCTATTGTCATTCCAAAAGACCAAGACTTAAGAGGTACTTATTGGTCAGTAATCATGGTTAATGTAGAAAAACCTGTAGTAGAAGGTATTGTTAAAAACGGAGTAAAATTAAACTCAAAAATTAGATATGCAGTTGGTTTATATACAAACGTAAATTCATTTGATTCTGTTGATTTAGATTTTGATACTATCAACCTTAATAAAGATGAAAACTCTACCAAAAAGAGCTTAGATATTAAAGTTTTAAATAAAAGCTTATTTATTCAAGGTGTTAAGCTTACTCTAGAAATTTATAATGATAAAGGTGTGAAAATACATGAAGCGATGACTGGACGAAATTTAACCATTCCTGGAGCTTGTAGGGATTTTAAAATAGATATTTCTAAGGTGCCAAAAGGAACCTACCAATGTGTTTTAATAGCAGACTCAAAAGAGGAGTTTGTTGGGACAAACATCAGTTTAAATGTAGAGTAATAAAGTAGTAATCTTTAAAATAACAATTTATGAAATCAGCGATCAAAATAATAGTAATTCTTTTTGTTTTTTCAGCATGTGTAAACGATGAGTACAGCTCATTACAATCTGGATTTTCAAAGAATGAGAATCGTATTGATTCTAAGTTGACTTACAACTCAATATCGGGTTTAACGAATGAAGATGAAAATTTAAACATCAAAAGTGATGGTGGTTTAAAAGCTGATAATGAAATATATACCGCATTTAATGTAGCTAATAAAAACAAGAATTTAAATAAAAAGAGTTATAGAAGTTTAAATATTAAAAACAATAGCAATATAGTAAAAAGTGCCCCTTTAAAATTAAAACCGTTGAACTTTTTGTCAGAAGTGTTTTCTAGCTTAAAACAAAAAACGGCTTCAAGAACAAAAGAAGATCGTTTATTAAGACCTATTGATTCAAATAATTTCTCTGATTTAAGTTTTAAGCCGTTGCATAAAACCAGCTTATATAAAACGAGTAAACAACATACTTTAATTGTTGAACTAACAAATAAAGGGGATCAATTAGACTTAATAAAGCAAAGTGTTGTTTTACCTAAAAAGTGGAAATTAGTTTCTATGAGTAGTGTTGAATCTGTAAATAAAAATGGAAAAAATTTACTTTTTATAAGTTTCTTTATTCCTTCTAATTTTCCAGTTGGAATTGCAAAAGCAACATTACAAATAAAAAATAATTTAAATACTGTTTTAGGATCTTTCGATGTTCAATTTACGATTGCAAAAAACACAAGTTTAAAAGTTTTTAATATTTATGCTCCACAACATGTTGAAGCTGGGAAATTGATTGAAACTTCATTTGCGATTGAAAACAAAGGAAATATAACGCAAGAAATTAGTTTAAAATCAAGAAACACTTTAGTGGGAAAAAGTAATTTTAAAATAGCACCAGATTCTACTATTGTTGTAAAAGTAAATCAAAAAACAAATTTAAAAACATATAGCTTTAGAAGAGTTGGAGCCGGAGTAGAAGTACTTAGTAAAGAATCAAAGAAAGTAATGAAATCATATAAAAGTATTGCCGTTTTTCCTATAAAAATAAAACAAAAAGATCCTTTTTTTAGGTTCCCTGTTAGTGCAAGTTTGTATTATAATAGTTATACAACAGAAACAGAACATTATGCTGCAATGTCTGCAGAAATTGCAGGAAATGGTTTTTTAGATGTTAAGAAAAATCACTATTTAGACTTTATAGTTAGAGGGCCTAAAGAGATGAATCGTAAGCGTTTTAGTGTTGTAGATCAATACAGTTTTATATATAGTTATAAAGATAATACAACCATTTATCTAGGAGATCATGCATATCAAATTAATAGACTTGGTTTTACAAATAAATATGGAATGGGTTTTAAAATTGATCAAAGAGTAAACAATGTAGAGTTATCAGCATTTTACACAAAACCAAGGTTATACGACTATAATTCTGGAGCAGTTTACGGAGTAAAAGCTACCTATTTTGCAACGGATAAAATTACTGGAGGAATTTCTTTGACGAGATCTGAAAAAATATTGCAAGCAAATAAATCAACAACCAATCCTGGTCAAATAGTAACTTTAAATTTTGATTATAAAGATAAAACGACATCAATATTGGGAGAATCATCAACAAGTTTTAGTAACAGTAGTAAACTTAACGGAGCAGGCTATTTATCAATATCTAAAAGATTTAAAAAGTTCACATATTTTGGAAACTATATTGTAGCAAGTGAGGATTATTTAGGTGCAATAAGTAATAGTTTACAAATATCTAATAATCTTAGTTATGCTGTTAATAAATGGGCTTTTGGAGTTGGTCATACAACTTCTAAAATTAATAAGAAATTAGATCCTTTATTTTATGCATCAGAACCTTTTTATGAAAGCTTAAATGCTAGTTTAAATTATAGAGTTTCGAAAAACAATACCATAAGATTGAGTGTTTATAATAGAAAGAGACAAGACAGACTGGTTCCTGTTAATTACGATTATAATGAGCGTGGATTTAAATACTCGTATAGTTTTAAAACATTAAACAGATCTTTTTCTGGTAATTTTAACGGTAGAATAGCAAAGACTAAAAATTTGTTAAGTACTCAAGTTAGTTATAGAGATACGTATGCAAACAACCTAAATATATCATATAGATTTGCAAATAAATTTAACTTAAGAGCTAAGTTTTCGCATAATTATAATAACAGATATGGTGTTTCAAATATCAATACAAATTATTTTAGATATGGTGCTGGATTTAGCTATAGTGCAACAAAAAACTTTAATATAAATGCAAATTACAATAGTGGTTTTAGTCCAGAGAAAATGTATTTAAAAAGAGATTTTATCAATTTAAATATGATGGCAAAACTTTCTAAAAATCATAAAATAGAATTTAGAGCCAATTATTTTGAAAATCCAGGAGAGACTAATAAAAAACAAGTTTTGGCATTTGCAAAGTATACTTTTACTTTTGGTGTACCACTAAAAAAAGTAATAAAGCAAGGTGGTTTAATAGGAAATGTTTTTTCTTTAGATACAAAAATAAATACCAAAGGAATTAAAATTATTGCTGCTGGTAAAACAGTATTAACGGATAAGAATGGAAACTTTGAATTAAATAATTTAGCGTTAGGTAAAAATTATATTTTGGTAGATCAATCTACACTAGAAAATGGAGTTATTACTGCAGCTAAAATTCCTTATGAAGTTATTATTAAAGATAATAAGCAGGCAAAAATTAGTATAGAATTAGTAAAATCTGCATCTTTAGAAGGTGCGTTTTGGGTAGATCTTAATAAATTAAAATACAGAAACAAAGAGTATAACCTTCAAGGATACATTAAAATCCAAAATAAAGACTTTACTTACTACACAAGTATCAGTAAAAAGGGAGAGTTTAAATTTCAAGAAATAGTTCCTGGAAATTATAAATTAACAATACTAAGCTTTAGTTCAGGGAGTGCTCAGTTTAATTTTGATAATAATATTCAGCTGTTTTTAAAAGAAAACGAAATTACTTTAAAAAAGATAGAGTTAAAGCTAAAGGAAAGAAAAATAAAATTTAAGAATAAAAATTTTAAAATAGGAAAATAATGAAAGCAATTACTAAAAATATATGCAAACTAGTTTTATTACTATTCATAACAAGCCTAAATGCTCAAGAGACTATTGATGCAGAGAACCCTAACAATTTTGTAACTGGTGGGGGTCAAGAATCACAAAGTTTTACCTTATATGTTCTGCCGGTTTCAATTATTGACATTGAGGGTTTTACAGGGTTTAATTCTGGTATAAATGATGGTGTATTAGAAGCAGGATTGCCAGTCTCTGGCGGTACATCAGATTTGTCTAACATTTGGTTAAACTATACGTTTAGAGGAGAAAATGGAGATGGCGCAGAAATATTTGTATCTACAAATATGCCAGTTCCTAATGGAGTGAGAATAGAGGTTCAAATCGATAGAAATGATTATGGAAATGCAGGAGATTTTGATAAAACTGCCGAAATCAAAAAAATAAGATTAAGTGAATCTGAAAGTAGAATAGTAAAGGATTTTGGGAATGGTTATACAGGTGATGGACAAGGAAATGGTTATCACGTTATTTATACCATTAGCAACCCAAATGGAGTTTCATTTCCAGCTGGTTTTGAAATCATATATAGAATAGGTAATTAATAAAATAAATAGGATGAAAAAAATAATATACATATGCATTTTGTTGTTGAGTACAAACTTAACATATGCACAATTAGAAACAGCAGCTTTACCTGGAACATTAAATATTTCTGGTGCTCCAAATGTTTCACAAACAATAAATGACTTAGTTTCAGAGGCTGGTGAAGATGATAAACTTACCGGGATAGAAACAGAATTTGATATTAGTTTAATTGGCTTTATTTTAGACGAATCAACTAGGTTAGGAGTCACAATTCCATCAGACCAAAACTGTTCTGAAAATGTGTTTAGATATGCTGTTTATATGCATACAACAAATGCGCCACAAGATGTAGAGATACAAGCTAGAACAATGGAAAATAGTGGAGAAAGATATCCTGAAAATGCAGCATACGACGATTTATCTATTAAGCCATTGGGTGATAGGAGTTTGTCTGTTGAAAATGGAGGTAATTATATTACCATTCCAAACGATGGAAAGGCAGCAATTAAAGTTTTTGAGTTTATAGGATGTAGAGAGAACATTCCAATTCAATTTAAGATCAAACCAAGTACAAAAGCAGCTGCTGGTAATTATGGCAATATGAGGGTTTACTATACTGTAGTAGGAACCACATTTTAAGATTTATTCTTTGTATTTTTGTGATAAATAGGGCAAAATATGATTGTACAAGGAAATATAGTTGATATACAGAACAGAAGAATTTTTAAAGGAGAAGTAACCGTTGAAAATGGAAAAATTGTTGCTATTAAAGAAGCGAATCATTCAGTAGAAAATTTTATTCTTCCAGGTTTTGTAGATGCACACATTCATATTGAAAGCTCGATGTTGGTTCCGTCTGAATTTGCAAAAATTGCAGTGGTTCACGGAACCGTTGCAACGGTTTCTGATCCGCACGAAATAGCAAATGTATTAGGTGTAAAAGGCGTTGAATTTATGATTGAAAACGGAAAGAAAGTTCCGTTAAAATTCAATTTTGGAGCACCATCTTGTGTACCCGCAACTTCGTTTGAAAGTGCCGGAGCAATTATTGATGCTGATGATATTAAGGTAATGATGGAAAATCCAGACATTAAATATTTGGCAGAAATGATGAATTATCCAGGTGTTTTGTTTGATGATGATGAAGTGTTAGCTAAAATTCAACATGCAAAAAAGAACAACAAACCCATTGATGGACACGCGCCAGGTTTAAGAGGAAAAGATGTTTCTAAATATATTGCTGCAGGAATTTCTACCGATCACGAATGTTTTACTTATGATGAAGCTTTAGAGAAATTGCAAAAAGGAATGAAAGTCATTATCCGTGAAGGAAGTGCAGCCAAAAACTTTGAAGCGTTGATTAATTTATTACCAGAACATTATCAAAACATGCTATTTTGTTCTGATGATAAACATCCAGATGATTTATTGTTGGGTCATATCAATCAATTGTGTGAACGCGCAATTGCAAAAGGAATGGATGTTTTTAAAGTGTTGCAAGTTGCTTGTGTAAATCCGGTAAAACATTATGATTTGGAGGTTGGTTTGTTGCAAAAAGGTGATGATGCAGATTTTATTATCGTTGAAGATTTAGAGAAATTTAAGGTGTTGGAAACGTACATTAATGGTGAATTGGTCGCTAAAAACGGACAATCATTTGTGAAATCTGTAGCTTTTGAAGTGCTCAATAATTTTAATACGGATTTTAAAAATAGTTTTGATTTTGCATTTAAATCAACTGCAAAAAAGATTCGCGTTATAGAGGCGTTAGATGGCGAATTGGTTACCAACGAAATAGAAGTAGATTCATTAATAAAAGACGGAAATCTAGTTTCTAATATAGAAACAGATGTTTTAAAAATGACGGTTGTAAATCGGTATCAAAATGAAAAACCAGCAATTGCTTTTATCAAAAATTTCGGAATCAAAGAAGGTGCAATTGCAAGTTCTGTTGGGCACGATTCTCATAACATTATTGCAGTTGGAGTTTCGGACGAAGCAATTTGTAAAGCAGTAAATTTAATCATTAAAAATAAAGGTGGAATTTGTGCTGTAACTGCATCCGAAGAAAAAATAGTATCGTTGCCCGTTGCCGGAATTATGTCTGATAAATCAGCAGTAGAAATCGGAAAAGCGTATGCGGAATTAGATAAAATGGCAAAGCAAATGGGAAGTACATTGCGTGCTCCATATATGAGTTTATCATTTATGGCGTTATTGGTAATTCCGTCTTTAAAATTAAGCGATAAAGGATTGTTTAATGGAGATTCGTTTCAGTTTACTTCGGTGGAAATTAAATAGCTTCTAAAAAGTATGATTTAAATAGTACATTTGCCAACATCAACAAAAATACAATTATGAGTTTACAACAAGATTTAGAAGAAAGAAGCGGAAATCAATGTGAATTATGCACATCAACAAATAATTTATCAATTTATGAAGTAAAGCCAACAATCACTGGTGGAGGTGGAATTGATGGCAGTTTATTGGCTTGTGAAACTTGTGTTGATCAAATTGAGAATCCAGAAAACACGGATGCAAATCATTGGCGTTGTTTAAATGATTCTATGTGGTCTGAGCACAGAGCTGTAAAAGTGGTTGCTTGGAGACTATTGTCTCGTTTAAAAAATGAAGGTTGGCCAAAAGATTTGTTAGACATGATGTATTTAGAAGATGACGATGTGCGTTTTGCAAAAGAATCTGGTGATCATTTAGATGAAAGCGAAAAAATTATTCACAGAGATGCAAACGGTGCCATTTTACAAGCTGGTGATTCTGTAGTGTTGATAAAAGATTTAAAAGTAAAGGGTTCTAGCCTAGTTGCAAAACAAGGAACCGCAGTTCGTAGAATTTCTTTAGATCATGAAAATGCGAAGTATATTGAAGGTAAAGTTGGGCCCACTCAAATTGTAATTATTACAGATTACGTGAAGAAAATGTCTGAGAAGGAGTAGTTCTTGCTTTTCTCAGTTCGAGTGCCACGCTTTTTTTGCGGGGTGTATCGAGAACTCATTGAAAACTTCTCGATACACTTTTCTCTTAAAATCGAAAACCACTCGAAGTGACATTCGTATATTATTAAAACAATACTTTTAAAAAAAATATTACACAAAAAAGCCGCTCATTTAATTTAATAAATGAGCGGCTTTATTATTACTTAAATAAATAATTATTTTTTATCTGATATAAAAACTAAAATAGGTTTTCCTCTTTCTTCTTCAACAGAATAAACACGAATGTTCTTATTTTTTGAAACTATTTCTATTCCTTTTTTTGCAGTGATTGCTTTATTGTTGTATACAAAACCAGCTCCTTTTTTACTCCACATTTTAACCGTTTCTAAAAGAGACATCTTCATTTTACCGCCACTAACTACAGCACGAGAATCATTGTTTTTTAAGTTTAAAGATTTGTGTTTTTTCTCATGTGCTATTCTTAGTTTTTCAGTTGCTTTTAATTCTTGGATTGCATTTGAAGAAAGAGGTGTAATATTGTTTTTTTTCATAAAAACTTTAATCTCTTTCTTTTTTGGTGGAGGTGGTGGCGGAATATTCTTTATTTTCTTTTTCCATGATTCTAGTGCTTTGTTATAACGCTCAATTTCTTTTTTTGTAGCATTTTTTTTCAAAGGTGGCGGTGGTGGTGGAAACTTGATACTTAATAGTTTTTTGTCTTCAGCGTTCAATTCACTACGTTTTTTATAATAATAACTATCATCTTTTCTGATTAGTTTGACATATTCTCCATGTGGATTATTTGGAAAAGGCACTTTGTTTTTGTCTGCTCTAGACATTCTAAAATACATTCCACCTAAATCAGAAAACTCTCTATCAATTTCTTTTTTATCATTTTCAGATTTAAAGACATAATGTTTGCCAGTAGCTTTTAAATTTTCATATATTTTGTGTTTCTTTTTGTATTCTTTTACAATATCAAGATTTACTAATTTTCCGTTTTTATAATATTTAGCAACTCTTTCATTTTTATCAAAAGTGTAGTAATATTTTTGCCCATCAATGGTGATAAACCAGCTTTTATGAAAAGAAACTTTTTCTTGCCTTTTTATTGGTGGAGGTGGAGGCGGAATCACTTTTCTAATGTCCGTTACACTTTGTTGTTGTTTTTTAGACATTTTTTTATATAAAGAAATCATCTTTTCTACATCTTTTACTTTGTAAATTTTTGATTCTGAACCTTTGTTGAATAAAGCTTTGTATTCCTTCATTTCTTTTTCTGAAATTCCTTCTTGTTTTTTAATTATTTGAGGAGTTCTTTTATCAAATATTGAAATTCCATTTATAGTATTATTTTCAATATTAGCATCTATATATTTTATTTCTAAAGAATAATTAATACTTGCTCTCGGTTTTATTTCATCAAAATCTTTTGTCTTATTATTTCGTTTTAAATTTGAATAGAATGTATAACCAGAATCATTTTTAAAAGTTTTTCCAGGATATAAATCTGGTAGTTCTTCATTAAACTGTACTAATCTATCATCAACTTTAAAAACAATGGTGTAATCTTTTGAAGATATTTTTTTATTTCCGTTATTTTTTATAGTGTAAGCATACATAATTCCGTTATATGAAGTTCTGCTTTCTTCAACTTTAACTGCTTCAATATCATTATTATAATTAATGTTTGCTTCAACTACTTGAGGTAGTTTTTCTTGCGCTTCTACTCGTTGAGCAAAGGCAAAGATAAATCCTGCAGTTAATGGAATTACCATCAATTTTTTAAGTAGGATTTTTGTTTTGGAACTCGGTGTTGTCATCATAAGTAATCGTTTTTTTGTGAGTGAATAATTTAAATTACTGGCCAAGTAAATATTGTTTTGCTGAGCAGTTGTATTCAATAATACATATTGGTACTCAGCGATGTTTTTATGTGATTTTATAACAGCATCATCCGCTAAAAATTCGTGATTTAACTGGATTGCTTTTTTGTAATATCTAAAGATTGGATTGAACCAAAATAGGATTTGTAAAACTTCTATAAAAAGTACATCTAACGAATGTTTTTGTTGCACATGCGTCAACTCATGCGTTAAAATTTGTTGTTCAACGGCATTTGTTTTATACTTCTTTTTATTGATAAATATATAGTGTAGAAATGTGTACGGAACAATTTTTTCTTTCAATAACACAACAGTTGCAGAGAAATAAGATACTTTTTTATTTCTTTTTGTTTGTTCTAAAAGTTGATAGATTTTTTTTGTCAAAAGAAATAATAAAACCAAACTGATGATGCAATACAATCCGATAAAATAATTGGTATAATCAATTTCTTGAACAATTTCTGTAGTTGTTAATTCTGATTGAAATTGCAATACATTTTCTTGTTGATTTAAAATTGGTTCAACAAATTCTGCAGGAGCAACTGTAATTATAAAACTAGGAACCATGAATGAAAAAATAATAGCTCCCAACAAATAAAAGCGATTGAATCGATGCATTTTTTCTTTCTCTAAAACAAAATGATAGAATGCTAAAAGCAATACTAAACAGATTGTTGATTTTATGATATAGGCGATCATCTTACTTTTTTTTATCGATTTGTTTGTCAATAATTTTCTTCAATTCTTCTAAATCCTCTTTTGATAAATTCGTTTCAGAAGTAAAAAACGATGCAAATTGCGGAGCAGAATCATTAAAAAAGTTTTTAATTAATCCGTTTACGTGCTTCGAAAAATAATCCGCTTTTTTTACCAACGGAAAATATTCTCTCGATTTTCCGTAGAGTTTGTAATCAATAAAACCTTTGTCGTTCATGCGCTTTAACAAAGTAGCAACAGTTGTAGTTGCAGGTTTTGGCGTAGGAAAATCATCTAATAAATCTTTCATGAAAGCTTTATTACGTTTCCATAAATATTGCATTAGTTGTTCTTCAGATTTTGATAGTTGCATTGCTCTATGTTTTTAGAATTAACTCTACAAATGTAGAAATAAATTTTGATTCTACAAGTGTAGAGTAAAATATTTTTAAAAATAAATTTTCATACATTTATTGATATCAAAAAACGAACCAACAAAAATTTATAAAATGAAGAGAATATTATTCTTAGTAATTATTGTTATAATAGCGTCTTGTGCGCCAAAAAAATTCAATCAAAAATGGTTAAAAGCAGAAGCGCCAAATACGTTTAAAGCGCGTTTTGAAACTACAAAAGGAAATTTTGATATCGTTGCCAGAAGAGCTTGGTCTCCAAAAGGAGTTGATAGGTTGTATCAATTAATTAAATATGGATATTATGATGATGTTGCTATTTTTAGAGTGGTTCCTAATTTTGTAGCGCAATTCGGAATTCATAATGATACTCTTATCAACAATAATTGGAGAAAACATGGAATTGATGATGAACCTGTTTTGGCAAAAAACGAAGCGATGTCAATTTCTTTTGCTAGAGGAGGAGTAAAGACAAGATCCAATCAGATTTTTATCAACTTAAAAGACAATCATCGTTTAGACGAACTAGCATATTCTGGTGTAAAAGGATTTCCGGTAATTGCAAAAGTGATTGCAGGAAAAGAAAATGTCTTAAAATTTTATGATGGCTACGGAGATACTTTAGGGCGCAAGCAAGATTCCATTAGTCAGTTTGGAAATGCATATTTACGAGAAAAATATCCGAAGGTAGATTATATTATAAAAGCGTATTTTATAAAGTAAGATTATTTAAAAAAGTAAGTTTATGTCTGTTCGAGCGGAGTCGAGAACTCTTGAGTTTTCTAAAATTTAAAAGACCTTTCGATAGACTTGGTTTGCTGCTTTCAATCAAAATACATTTTGATTTCAGTAATGCTCAAGGTGACATTAATATAAAAAAAACCGCTTAGATACTGAAACAAGTTCAGCATAAAAGCGGCTTTTTTGTTATTTGAAATTTGCTAAATCAAATTCTTTGGGCGGAACCTCATTGCGCAAATAGGTAATAAAATAATCCCAACGTTTTCTGGTCATATAGTTGGTCATATTTCCGTAACCGTGTCTTTGGTTTGGAAATATAATCATGTCAAAATCTTTATTAGCTTTAATCAAAGCATCAACAACCAACATAGTGTTTGAAGGCGGAACATTATTATCTATAGAACCGTGTGTAATTAATAAATGTCCTTTTAAATTATCTGCAAGTAATTGATTTGCTTGATTGTCATAGTTGGTTGTTCCGTCTCCTTTTCCTTCCATATTTCCTTCAACCAATAAACCTTGCCATTTTTCTCCCCAATCCGCTTCGTAATTTCTGTTATCGTGATTTCCTGATCCTGAAACCGCAACATCATAAAAATCTGGATATGCAAAAAGAGCTCTTGTAGAAGCAAATCCACCACCAGAATGTCCATAAATTCCAACTCTCTCAATATCCATTCCTTTATACTTTTCTGCTAATTGCTTGATTGCTGCAATATTATCTGGAATTCCGTTATCTCCCATATTTCCATAATAGAAATCATGAAAAGATTTTGATC
The DNA here is from genome assembly GCF_030444335.1 of Polaribacter huanghezhanensis. Classification (NCBI taxonomy): domain Bacteria; kingdom Pseudomonadati; phylum Bacteroidota; class Flavobacteriia; order Flavobacteriales; family Flavobacteriaceae; genus Polaribacter; species Polaribacter huanghezhanensis. Next base: position 1,391,248 of record NZ_CP128595.1, read on the forward strand.
TTCCTGGCGTTCCTTGTGCATCAACTGCAACAACAACAAATCCTAATTCTGCCGCAGCTTGAAAATCTCTCCAAACAGGTCTAAAACCATAATAGCCAACAGAACCAGATTGTGGTCCAGGATAAATATAATTTAATACCGGATATTTTTCATTTTCATTATAATTGCTTGGAAGAAATAGCACGCCGTATAAATCTGTTTTATGATCTCTGGCTTTTACATTAAATTCTATTGGATCTTTATATCCTTGCGCTTTTAATTCTGTGATATCTGCAGTTTCTAAATCTGCAATTTTTTCTCCATTATTGTTTCTTAATACTGAAACTGGCGGAGTATCAGTTGTAGAATAGGTATCTACAAAATAATCCATATTTGGAGAAAAATTGACTGAATGTGTTCCTTTATCTGGAGTTAAATTTGTCAATCCTTTTCCGTCAAATCCTACTTTATATAAATACGTGTGATATGGATTTCCTTCTTCTTTTCCTCCAGCGATAAAATAAATTTCTCTTTGTTTTTTATCAATATGATGAATTTCTCTTACAATCCAATCACCAGAAGTAATTTGATTTTTTAACTTTTTAGTTTTTAAATCATATAAATAAAGATGTCCCCAATTAGATTTTTCTGAATACCAAATAAACTCATTTGAATCAAATAAAACACGCCAGTTTTCTGCATTTACACCAGATTCATAATACGTATCTACCACTTCTTTGTGAATTGAATTTACTTTACCAGTTCTGGTATCAGCAATTTGTAAATGTGCTTCTTTATGATCTCTAGATCCAGAAACAAATGCGAATTTTGAACCATCTTTGCTCCATTGCGCATCTAATAATTCTCCTCCACGACCAGCAATATGATCTGTAGTTGTTCCTCTTTGAAAATCTTTATCCATTTTTAAACGCACCACTTTTGGTCTATTTCCTAAATGAATAATTACGCGTTCTATGGTAAAAATAGTTTTATCTCCAGGCAAAGGATGTCTCCATGCTTCTAATTTTTGATGACCAACATTGGTGGTTGTTAAATACATCATGCCAACACCACGGGCATCTTGCTGAAATGTTGCAATTTTATCTGAATTTGGTGACCATTTTAAAACAGCATTGTCACTTTTTATCCAGCCAGCATTGTTGGTTGCGTAGCCGTAATCTTTTTTTCCGTCAAAAGTTAACTGCGTTTTTTTATTGGTTGATAAATCTCGTACCCACAAATTATAATCATCAATATATGCAGCTAATTTTCCGTTTGGAGAAACATGTTCGTTTCTGGTTGCTTTTGCATATTTTGATGTTGTTTTTGGAGTTTTGTAATCTGTTAGTATTGATTTCTCTTTTGTTTGTGCATTTACAGAAACAAATTCAGTTCCGTCTTTCGTTCTTTTAGAATAAACCAGCACATCATCGCTAGTCCAGTTCTGAGAAATAAGTTGGTTTTGAACCATTCCGTACCAACTACGTTGCATAAATTTGGTAGCTTTCTTATAATCATCTGCCGTACGTTGTTTTTTTTCAGTAGGAGTACAAGCCGCTAAAAGCAGTAGTGTTAAAGAAACCATACCTGCTTTTTGAAGTAATTTTTTCATTGATTAAGTTTTAATTAGTTGTATAAAAGTATTTTATTTATTTGCTGAAATGAGTTAAAAAACAGTTAATTATTTGGTTTTCAATTCGGTAAAATATTTGTAAAACAACGGAATGGTTTCAATACCTTTTAAGTAATTGAAAATTCCGAAATGTTCGTTTGGCGAATGAATGGCATCAGAATCTAACCCAAATCCCATTAAAATGATTTTACTTTTTAATTCTTTTTCAAACAAAGCAACAATCGGAATTGATCCTCCGCTTCTTTGCGGAATTGGAGTTTTACCAAAAGTAGTTTCGTACGCTTTACTTGCTGCTTGGTATCCAATATTATCAATCGGAGTTACATAACCTTGTCCGCCATGATGAGGTGTTACTTTTACTGTAACGCCTGCTGGAGCAATACTTTCAAAATGATTTTTAAACAATTCTGTAATTTCTTTCCAATCTTGATTTGGCACCAAACGCATCGAAATTTTCGCAAATGCTTTTGAAGCAATCACCGTTTTTGCACCTTCACCAGTATATCCGCCCCAAATTCCGTTGACATCCAAAGTTGGTCTTATAGAATTGCGTTCGTTGGTAGAATATCCTTTTTCGCCATAAACCGCATCAATATCCAACGCTTTTTTATAATTGTCTAAAGAAAATGGTGCTTTTGCCATTTCTGCTCTTTCTTCTAAAGATAATTCTTCTACATTGTCGTAAAAACCAGGAATTGTAATGTGATTATTTTCATCATGCAACGAAGCAATCATTTTTGTCAAAACATTAATTGGATTGGCAACTGCGCCGCCATACAAACCAGAATGTAAATCTCTATTTGGTCCAGTAACTTCAACTTGTACATAACTCAAACCACGCAAACCTGTTGTAATAGACGGAATATCATTCGCAATCATTCCGGTATCAGAAATTAAAATCACATCATTGGCTAATTTATCTTGATTGCGCTCAACAAACCAAGCCAAACTTTCAGAGCCAACTTCTTCTTCTCCTTCAATCATAAACTTCACATTACAAGGTAAATTCCCTGTTGATGTCATGTATTCCAATGCTTTTACATGCATAAACATTTGCCCTTTATCATCACAAGCACCACGTGCAAAAATGGCACCTTCTGGGTGAATTTCTGTTGCTTTAATTACGGGTTCAAAAGGTGGAGAATCCCATAATTCTATTGGATCTGCTGGTTGAACATCATAATGTCCATACACTAAAACGGTTGGTAAATTTGCGTCAATAATTTTTTCTCCGTATACAATTGGATAACCAGGAGTTTCACAAATTTCTACAGTATCGCAACCTGCTTTTTCTAAAAATATTTTTACGGCTTCAGAAGTATTTAATACATCTTGATTAAATGCTGGATCTGCACTTACAGAAGGCATTCTAAGGATTTCAATTAATTCGTTGATAAAACGTTCTTTGTTAGAATCGATATAATTTTTAATGTTTTGCATGATAGATTTTTGATGAATATCAAAAATACTAAAATTAATAAAGAACTTCTTTGGAATTTCTCAGTAATGTTTATATTTGCACTCCTTTTACAAGGCTAGTTACCATAGTGTAGCGTTTGTGTTGTAAAAGTTTGTAGGTTATCTGCAAAAAAAAGCAGGTTTACCTGCCGTAGGCAGGCGTGGTGGAATTGGTAGACACGCTAGACTTAGGATCTAGTGCCGCAAGGTGTGAGAGTTCGAGTCTCTCCGCCTGTACAATGTATAAACCTGTTGCTCAATGAGTTGCAGGTTTTTTTGTAAAAAAATGTCACGGTTTTGTCACAAATAGAATTTTTAGCTTGTTGATTTACAGTGATTTAATATTTTGTTTTTATTTTAGTTTTGATTTTGTACTTTTGAATAATATGGCAGAGAAAGCATACATAACTCCACAAGTTTTGAAATGGGCTAGAGAATCAGCGAGAGTTGATTTGAGCGTTGCTGCTCTACATGTAAAAACTTCAGAAGAAAGACTTATTAGCTGGGAAGATGGTATAAATTTCCCAACCATTGTTCAAGCTAAGAAGTTAGCAAAATTTTATAAAAGACCGTTTGCTTTGTTTTTTCTTCCAAAACCTCCTAGAGATTTTCAACCTCTTCAGGATTTTAGAAAAAGTGGTTCTAAATCTATAAGCACTGGTTCTATTTTTATTATTAGAGAGATTCAAGAAAAGCAATCTTGGATTAGTGAGTTGTATAAAGAAAATGAAGAAGAAAAAGTTCCTTTTGTAGGAAAATTTTCGATAAATGATAACCCAGTAGAGGTTGCTAAAGATATTTTAACAACTTTAAATATAAATCCTCTTAATTATAAATCTAAGAACCCAATTTTAGAATGGGTGAAAAAAGCTGAATCAAAAGGAATATTTATTTCTAGAACTAGTTTTATACATTCTAATTTAAAATTAGATAAGTATGAAATACAGGGATTTGCAATTTCTGATGAATATGCTCCATTTGTATTTGTGAATTCAGACGATTGGAATGCTCCACAACTATTTACTTTAGTTCATGAATTGGCTCATATTTGGATTTCTGAAACAGGATTGTCAAATCAGATGTCCACTGTTGTAAGAGATAAAGATAAGTATCACCCTGTTGAATTGTTTTGTAATGAAGTAACTGCGAATGCACTTATGCCAGATAAATTATTTGAAGGGGTTGATCAAAGTAATTTCACAACCCATGAAGAGATATATAATATATCTAAGTTCTTAGGGGTTAGTTCACTGGCTTTTTTAGTTAGAGCTTACAATCTCAATCTAATATCAACAGTTAACTATAATAGATTAAAAGCTGAAGCTGATTCTAAATTCAAAGATTTTCTAACAAAGGAGGCTGAAAAAAAAGCTAAATTAAAGGAAGAACAGAAAAGAAGTAAAAAACCAAATGGACCAAACTATTTTTTATTACAGTTAAATAGAAATAGTAGACTTTTTACTCAAACAGTTTTAGATGCTTTTAAAGGAGGTAATATTCAATCAACTCAAGCCAGTAGCTTGTTGAATGTTAAAGTAAATAAGTTTCCTAAACTAGAAGCTCAATTATACAAATGATAAATCCACAGTCTACTTTAGATTTAGAGAGGAGCGAGGAAATATATTGTTTAGACGCAAATGTTTTAATTGAAGCTTGGCAACACTATTACTCTCCTGATTTCTGTAAAGAATATTGGGAAAGATTAAATGAGCTAGGAGTAAAAAGAAGAATTTTCATTCCTGAAGCAGTTAGAGATGAAATTTTAAAGACTGAGGATGATTTAGCTTCTTGGTTAAAAAAGAGTGATATACGTATACTTAATTTAACAGGTAATGTAACTAAGTGTTTACAATCTATATATGCAAAAGATCCTATACATTATAATTTAGTAGATAACATGAAATATAGGTCTTTGGCTGATCCTTGGCTAATTGCTCATGCTATGGATATGAATGCTACAGTGGTTACAAAAGAAAGTATGGTAACTGCTTCAAATAAGCGTATAAGAATACCTAATGTTTGTGAAAACATGAAGGTTAAGTGTATAAATGATTATCAATTTATTCGTGAAATAGGAATTAATTTTGATTGTAAAATTAAAGAATAACCTTTTTTTTGCAACACATTTTAGAGAAATGAAGAGACGAGAAGTTTACCCTGAGCGGAGACGAAGGGAGTCTCTCCGCCTGTACAATGTAGAAGCTCTTCGGAAACGAAGAGCTTTTTTTATTTAAAGATTGTGAACCTCTTAAGTAGTGCTACTTTCAATTTTGTATATTCGTATTTAATATTGCAATTGCAACTATTTGTAAACGAATAGGTTGTATTTCAATTTGACCAACCAAAAACCAACAATTAAAAATAAAAAATTATGAAACGTATTATCACAGCAATTGTTTTTACAGGAATGTTGATTTCTTGTAACACATCAAACAATACTAAAAACACTAAAAAAGAATCTTCAGACATAGTAACTATAACTAAAAAACAGTTAAAACCAATTGATACAGATGCCGCTTTAATTGCAACTGCTTTGATGGCAGCACCAGAAGAAAGTAGAGCAGGAGCTAAAGTTATTGGGTATAATATGGCTGGAGAATTTGTAACACTACGAGAAGGGGATAACGAATTTATTATATTGGCAGATGATCCTAAAAAAGATGGATTTAGTGCTGCATGTTATCACAAAAACCTAGAGCCTTTTATGGCGAGAGGAAGAGCGTTGAGAGCAGAAGGAAAAACAGGACAAGAGGTATTTGCTATTCGTGAAGCAGAAATGAAATCGGGCAAGCTTAAAATTGCTACAGGATCTACATTACATATCTATTATGGAACAAAAACACAGTATGATCCAGAAACGTCAAAAGTTGAAGGAGCTCGACTTCGTTACGTAATCTATATGCCTTGGGCAACATCAGAATCTACAGGTTTGCCAAAATCTCCAATAGCACCAAATCATCCCTGGATTATGAATCCAGGAACACATAGAGCACACATTATGATTTCACCTATAGCAGAAGATATATAGCAACATAAACGAAAGCACAATTATATAATTACTTTTCTTTAGTACTTCGTTTTTAATATCTCTGTTGATAACTCAATTATAAGTTAAGTAATTGACACTAAATAATTTAGTAAATTTAAAAATTACTAACTAAAAATTTAGATTATGTTGTACGCAATTTTAATTGGAGCATTAGCAGGTTTTCTTGCAGGTAAATTAATGAAAGGTGGTGGATTCGGCTTTTTATTGAATGTAATTTTAGGTATTATTGGAGGTGCAGTTGGCGGATGGATCTTTGGAGTTCTTGGAATTTCAATAGCAAACGGTATTGTTGGCGATTTAATTACAGGTGTAATTGGAGCTGCAGTTGTGCTATTTGTTGCAGGTTTATTTAAAAAATAAATTATTAAATATTTAACGAGAAGAGCTATTTTATGATGGCTCTTTTTTTTATTTTTACACAAAAGAAATTAGATCATGGAAATAAGAAATTATACAAACGAACAGGTGCAAACCATTCAAGCTGCTTTTATGTCAAAAGTATATACTTGGATGTCTGGAGGATTAGCAATTACTGGATTAATCGCCATGTGGGTTGCATCAACACCAGAAATCATAAATTACCTTTTATTAAATCAAATGTTGTTTTTTGGTTTGATGATTGGAGAAATATTTTTAGTAGGATATTTAATTACAGTTATTAAAAAAATATCTGCTCAAACTGCCGCAATGATTTTTACAGGTTATGCAGCACTTAACGGATTGACATTATCCGTAGTTTTTTTAATCTACACAAGTCAATCTATAGCAACTACATTTTTTGTCACTGCTGGTACGTTTGCCATCATGAGTATTTATGGATATTACACCAAAAAAGATTTAACTTCTTGGGGTAACCTATTATTTATGGCATTAATCGGTATTATTATAGCATCTGTTGTTAACATTTTTATGAAAAGCGAAATGATGTATTGGTTGATTACCTATGCAGGTGTATTTATTTTTGTTGGATTAACAGCCTACGATACTCAGAAAATTAAAAGAATGAGTGTTGCTTCTGAAGTTGGTTCTGAAGAAGAATCTAAAAGTGCAATTGTTGGCGCATTAATGTTGTACTTAGACTTTATCAATTTGTTTTTATTACTGCTAAGAATATTAGGAGATAGAAAATAAACCACTTAATTTATTAAAAGAGAAAACTTTTTAATTGTCTGTTCGAGCGGAGTCGAGAACTTATCACTCATTATTTATATTTAGACATCTCGACTGCGCTCGATGAGACATTTCTTATTTTATACTGCTTTTTACAGTATCTTTGTGCATTATTTAAAGAGATATGCAGTTTAAAGATTTAGGATTAAATAAACCAATTGTAAGAGCAATTACGGAACATGGATACGAAAATCCGACCTTAGTTCAAGAGCAAGCTATTCCAATCGTTCTTGATAAAAAAGATGTGATTGTTTCTGCTCAAACCGGAACAGGGAAGACGGCTGCATTTGCATTGCCGATTTTGCAACAACTTTTTGACAAACAAGATGCGTCTAAAAAAGGAAAGAAAATTAGAGCATTAATTATCAGTCCAACAAGAGAATTAGCAATACAAATAGAAGAAAATTTTACTCTTTACAGCAAATACACCAATTTAAAAACTGGAATTGTTTTTGGCGGAGTTTCAATTGAACCTCAAAAAGAAATGTTGAAAAAAGGGGTTGATATTTTAATTGCTACTCCAGGGAGGTTATTAGATTTACACAAACAAGATTTTGTAAACTTAGATTTTATAGAAACTTTTGTTTTAGATGAAGCCGATTTAATGTTAGATATGGGTTTTATTGATGATGTTAAGAAAATAGAACGCTTATGTCATCAAAAAAAACAAACGTTATTGTTCTCTGCAACAATACCATTTAAAGTGATAGAGTTAGCAAAAACACTCTTAAAAGACCCTGTAAAAATTGAAGTTGCTCCAACTTCTTCAACTGTAAAAGGTGTACATCAATTATTGTTTTACGTTCCTAAACAAAACAAGATAGAACTGTGTTTACATTTACTTAGAAATTCTATAAAAGGTAGTGTGCTTATTTTTAGAAGAACTAAATATGGAGTTGATAAGCTTGAAAAAACACTACTTAATAATAAGTATAAGGTAGATAGTATTCATGGAGACAAATCGCAAGATTTACGTCAAGAAGCATTACAGAAATTTAAAAAAGGAGACGTCAATATTCTAATAGCAACCGATGTTGCTGCTCGTGGAATTGATGTTAAAGATATTGATACGGTTATTAATTTTGACATTCCGAATATCTCAGAAACTTATGTGCATAGAATTGGTAGAACGGGTAGAGCAGGGCAAGAAGGTGCTGCATTTTCATTTTGTTCAGCGGATGAGAAAAACTACATTATTTCAATCCAAAAGTTAATCAATAAGCAATTGGATGTTATTGAAGAGCATCCGTATCCTTTAGATCCAAAAGCAAAACCAGAAGTACACAAATCGCCAGATGCTGGAAAGTACAGAAAAGGAAGGAAATCGGAAGCTTCTAAAAAGAAAAAGAAACGCTGGTATTAAAATATAAAGATTGGCTAAAAAACTAAATTTTTAATTGTCACCTTGAGCGCAGTCGAAAGGTCTGTTAATTATAAAAAAATCTCCTCAATTTTGAGGAGCTTTTTTTAGTTCTAATATGTATGTAATTTAATTACTTCTTTTTGTAACAATTCCACCTTTTGCACTATCAACTGTCACAGTAAATTTAGAATTTCCTTTTACAATCCAACGAACTTTAACAACATCATTTCCAGGAATGTTATGAACTCTCATTTTAGCTGGATTTGTTTTTTGTTCTTCAGTTACGTTAAAATCTGCATCAGTAACCAACATTCCTGCAACAACATTAACTCCAGAAATACTTACATAATCTGGTCTTGTAATATTGTATTTTAAATCTTGACTTGCATGTGTTGGCATTAAACGATCATTTTTAATAGTTACTGTAATTTCTTTCAATCCGCCACTTAGTTTCTTTTCAGAAATAGCTGCAATTGATAAATGAGGCATGTGATATGCATGATAAAAAGTAAACGCCATATTTCTGTGTGCTTCTTCTTCTAACATAAAACCTGGAGTTGCTCTTCCAAAATTCTTTTTAAATCCACCAACTTCTATTTTCCCGTAGGTTGGATGATTAAATTCTTTCCATGGAGTAAAAGCATCACCCATTAATAATTCTTTGTCAAAATCATAGGTTTGGTTTCTTCCGCCATTATTCTTCTTATAATAGGCGAATTGAGAGAAAATTTCATTGGTAAACGTGTAAACACCTCTACTTCCATAAAACCAATCTAATTCGCCACCAAATACAGAATACAAATCTTTATAAACGGTTAAATAACGATAACCTGGCAACATTTTTTCTCCTTTTTTCCCAATTGCATCATAAATTCTGATGTCTTGTCTATTGTAAGTTGCTAAATCTTCTTTCGCTCCTGGGCCACGTAAAATCATTCCTCCAGAATTGTGAAAACTTTGTGCACCAGCAATATTTGGATGCGCTAAAACAAAATCTGCAACGGCTCTAGTTTCTGGCAAAGAAAACGGATATCTATAAGCGCCACGTTGAATATAATCTGGTTGCCATTTCCAGCCCCAATCTCTATTTGGATCGTAATATCCGTGTGTATCTTCATTAATTCTTCCATCACCATCATTATCTATTCCTTCATTTCCAAGATATTCGTAACGTTGCGCTGTAACCACATCATCTGGACCAATAAGAATCATTTTTCTTGGATCTTGTGGATCGATAATATAATTTCCGTGGTCACTTTTTCTTCGCATTCTTGTGATAGAGCCATCACCATCAATATCATCATAACCATCTTCGTCAAATTTTCCGTCTCTGTCATCATCCAAAGGAATCATTCCAGATCTTGGACTGTGTGCCGTATTTGGCTCTTTCATAAAGTCGTTTCTAGCATCAGGATTTATTGTTGGAACAATATAAAAAATACGCTCATTTAACATGTTGGTAATGTATTCGTTGTCGTTAAAGTTTTCTGTTAAATACCAAGCTGTATAAATACTAATTTCTCCACCTTGAATTTCATTAGAGTGAATATTTCCATCTACATAAAATCCTGGTTTTCTGTCTGCATCTCCTTTTTTATAATTGGTAACAGCAAGCATCCAAATGTCTTTTCCTAAAGCAGATTTACCAATGGATTGTCTTTTAACCAAATTAGGATGTGCATCTGCGATTTTTTTACTCAAAGCAGCTAATCCTTCTGAAGTGTAATATCTATTAAATGAAATTTGAACTTTTGGATTGTGTGGTGACCCGGCTGCTCTAAAAATTTCTGAACTATTTTGTGCACCAATTGCTAATGGAAATAAAAATACTAGCAACAATGATTTTAATATATTTTTGTTGATTTTCATGGTTTCTAATTTTTTATTTTAGTTTGATTGTTGCTGAGTCTGATCCTGTATGAGAAGTTCCAGCTTCTATGCTAACGCTTCCTTTTCCTTTAATTAGCCAAGAAAAATGTTGACTACTATCACCATCAATACTGTTTACCAGCGTAATTTCTTTTCCGCTTATAATTTGTTGATTTTTATGCAACTTAACCGCAACTTTTATTTTTCGCAACCATCTAGATTTTTCACCCATTTCTGTATGAGTAGGCAATAATCCGCTGTTATGAACATCCACAGAAATTCTTGTCAATCCATTTCCTACAGCTTCAGAAGTTAGGTTTTGAAGTGTAATATTTGGTTGCATTTTTGCCAATTCGATGATAAAATCTGTGTGCTTTTTGCTGATATCTGCAACCATTTTATAAGGTGGATTTATCATCTTATATGGAGTAATTCCGCCAACTTCTACTTTTTGATTTGGGAAATCAGGATGATGTATTGGTTTCCAATCAACAAAAGCATTGCTGATGTTTTCTTTTTTTGCCCAATTTAAATAGTTTACATATTTGTTTTTTGAAGCTTTTTTTGCTGAATCTTTTACTTTCGGAACCCACCAACCTGGAGTTGATAAAGCTAACTTTCCGAAATGAAAATAAGACCATTCAAAGAAATCACCACCTTTTCCGTTAGAAATTGGCGCGTCTTTTGTTCCAGTAATTTTGTTGTACTTTTCTGATAAGAATTTATTTAATGCCGCATCGTCTTTTAAAATACTCGTTACCACTCTTTTCTTTGAGCCAGAAGCATTGTATTTTAATGGATTTGAAAGATTGTTTTCTGGACCCAAAGTAACAATTGAAAAGATGTTCCATTGGTCATATAAAAACTCTAACAGAGCCCTGTTTTCTTTTTCAGAGATTGCGTGTTCTCCAGCACCAGGTTTAAAATATTGATAATTGTAACTGAAGTTTTTGTTGAAAAGAATACCACCTTTACCGTCTTCATTAAATTGTCCGTCTTTATCGTTATCTATTCCTTCAGTTAGCAATTTGTATTTACCTATTTCACCTTCATTTTTATCAGCTTTCACAAGTATTCTTTCGTCTTCTTTTAGTTTGATATAATCTCCAGTGATATCTTCTACACGCATCATGGTAATGAAACCGTCTTTGTTTAAATCGTCAAAAGGATCTTCGTTAAATTCGCCATCTCTATCATCATCAGTACTTCTTGCATTACCATTTTTGTAATGTTTTACGGATGAAAAATAGTTTTCTGTGGCATTCGGACTCATATTAGGAAAAATGTAAAAGGTAGTTTTCTCTAATACATCTGCATGATTTTTTAAAATATTTTCTGCAATTTGAAGAACCATCTCTGGACCTAAAATAAGAGAACCATCAACACCGCTAACAATAGCAATTGCTGGTTTGTTTTTAGCATTTCCTTTTGATAAAGTCAGTGCCCAAATTTTATATCCACCAACAGTAGTTGTAAGTGTTTCTAATTTGCTGTCAGATGCATTTTGACTTTGTAAAGTTTTAAGTCGTTGAGAGAATTTGCTGTAATTGCTATAATCGGTTTGTGCCGAAATTTGCAAAGAAGTTAAGCAAAAAAGCAACCCAGAAAAAAGGGTAATTGCCTGTTTTTTGTTGAACATAATAACGTTAGGTTAAGTTAATTATAATGAATTAGCTTTAAAGATATATAATTCTATATACAAACCTATTTGTTGTTATGCGAAGTTGAAAATATTAAGTTTTTTTTAACGTTTATCTTTTCAGAATAATTTCTTCAAAATCTTCTGTTCTGTCTAAGCTAGAAAATAAGTCCTTAAATTTTTCTGACGGAGCGGAGAGTTTTCTTTTCTCTAAATCGATCCAAGCACCGTACACATTTACTTGTGCAGCTAGTTTGTCCGCTTCGTTAAAGATTTGATGTTGTAGCTTCCAACGTTCTAGATTTTTTGACAATGCTTTTAATGTTAGGTTTACTGTGATGTCCTCTCCGATATGGATTTCTTTATAAAAATTGGTTTCTTCTTTAAATAAAATGGGACCTAAATTTTCTTTGGCAAAATCTTCAATAGACATTCCGTGTTCTTTAAAATACCGCACTCTAACTTCTGCGGCATAATCATTATATGCAGTATGTCGCATATGTCTATTTGCATCAAAATCTGCCCATTTGGTTTTGAATGTAACTGTGAATTCCATAAAAATTGAAACTTAGTGTTGAACGATTTGATTCAAATTTCTCATTTTTAACTCACTCAATACATTTAATGCTTCATTAATGTAAATGTCTTTTGCTAAATTTTGATGCCAAGCTGTTCTTTTATCACCGTCAATAATTTCTTTTTTTATTAAAGGAAGTTCGCTTTTTGGAGATTGAAATTTTAAATTAGATTCAAATTTAAATACAGATTTAAATTTTTCACCTTCTTTTTGGTGTTTTTTAGCTTCTTTAGTAAATTGTTTAAAGTTTAAAGAATAGGTAGTGTCATCTTGTCCTTTTTTCAACCATTTTGCATAATCATTAATCAACGTAAAACTAGAATTTTGCATAATTCTTTCTTTGCTTTCATTGACAACATCGCTAAAATTTTCGTAAGAGTTTGTTGGGGAGTAGGTTGCTTTCGGAACTTTATCCCAAGCCAATGCACCTTCTAAATCTCTTTCGCCAAATTTCATATAACTATATCTGTCTGGCATTGCAATATCAGAATACACACCTTCTATTTGTGTAGAACCGCCGTTAACTCTATAAAATTTTTGAATGGTCATTTTTAAGAAGCCTAAATCTTCTTTATAATCTGGATAAAATTTATTGATTGGCAAAATATTCTGTACTGTTCCTTTTCCGTATGTTTGATTGCTTCCAATAATAACAGCCCTGTTGTAATCTTGCATCGCTGCTGCAAAAATTTCTGAAGCAGAAGCAGATAATTCATTTACTAAAACAACTAAAGGACCGTCCCATTGTATTTTAGGATCTTTATCATTCTGAACTCTTGCGTTTTCTCCTCTGTATTTTACTTGTACAACGGGGCCTTCACTGATAAATAATCCAGCAATTTCAATCGCAGTTTTTAAAGATCCTCCACCATTATTTCTTAAATCGATAAGCAATCCTTCTACATTTTCTTTTTTAAGATTTGCAATTTCTTTTTCCATGTCTTTTGCAGAATCTCTAAAGTTTTTATCACTAAAATCGATGTAAAATTTTGGCAAGTTTATAACACCGTATTTTTTTCCGTCTTTTAGAACAACACTAGATTTCACAAAAGTTTCTTCTAAATTAACAATGTCTCTTGTAATAGAAATTACACGTACAGAGTTGTCTAATTTTTTCTTCACAGTTAATCGAACTTCTGTGCCTTTTTTTCCTTTGATAAATTTAATAGCATCGTCTAAACGCATTCCAACAATATCTAAAGGTTCTTCATCAGCCTGTGCAACTTTTAAAATAATATCTCCAACTTCCAATTCTCCTTGTTTCCAAGCTGGGCCGCCAGAAACAACTTCAAAAACATGCGTGTAAATTCCTTTTTTCTGTAATCTTGCTCCAATTCCTTCAATTTTACCAGACATATCTACGTCAAATCTTTCTTTTACGCTTGGTGCCATGTAGGTAGAGTGAGGGTCAAAACCACTAATTACACTGTTTAAAAAAGTAGAAAACCAATCAGAATTTTCTAATTCTTCTATTCGGATGTACAATTCATCCATGTTTTTTAAAACTTCTTTTCTTGCAGCAGTTTCTAATGTTTTAAAAGATGATTTTTTGAATTTTTTATCACTTTTTGCTTTTTCGGTTTCTAAATCTTGTTTTTCTTGAACTCTACTAAGTGTATTTAATTTTAATTGTTTTCTCCAATTATTGATTAATTCGTTTTCGTTTTTTGGAAAAGGAGTTTTATCATAATCTATATCAATAGTTTCTCTTTTGTTAAAATTAAAAGGTTGCGCTAAAATTTCTTCATAATATTTTTTTGCAGTTTTAATTTTTTCTGTAAATCTACCATACACTAAATTATAAAAAGTTAAATCTGATTTTTTAAGTTGATTGTCTATCAAGTATTTGTATTTCGCAAAATCTTCAATGTCTTTTTGTGTAAAGTATCTTTTAGACGGGTCTAAACCTTTGATGAAATCGTTAAAAACGTGTTCAGAAAAAGCATCGTCTAAATCTTTCGGTAAATAATGCCCATTTGTAAGCATGTAATTGATTACAGAAATTAAAACCTTGTCTTTATTAGGGTCCTTTTTTACGGGGTTTGTTGTAAAACTAGATGCTAGTATAAATAAGGCTACAAACGGAATGATAAATTTAAATGCTCTCTTCATGTTCTTGTTAATTGTTATTTAAAATCTTTTGCAATTTAGAGTATTGCAAACTACTAAAATTATACCAAAAATAATACTGTAAATTTAATTCGTATTTTTTTGTGATTTTACTGATACAATGTTAGGCAAATATCTGCCGTAAATCTGTTTACAAAATGTTAAAAACGGATCGTATAAAAGAAAGTAAAATTATGGTACATTTGTGAATGATAAAATAGAATTATGAAAAAAAAACCTTTAATTTTAGTGACAAATGATGATGGAATAACGGCTCCTGGAATTCGAGTTTTAATAGAAGTGATGAATGAAATTGGAGACGTTTTTGTAGTTGCACCTGATAGTCCGCAAAGCGGAATGGGGCATGCAATTACAGTTGATAATGTGTTGCATTGCAATTCAATTACTGTAGATGATGGACCACAAATAGAATACAGTTGTTCTGGAACTCCAGCAGATTGTGTAAAGATGGCGGTAAATAGTATTTTAAATAGAAAGCCAGATTTGTGTGTTTCCGGAATCAATCACGGATCAAATTCATCGATAAACGTCATTTATTCTGGTACGATGAGTGCTGCCGTAGAAGCAGGAATTGAAGGTGTTCCTGCAATTGGTTTTTCGTTGTTAGATTTTAATTGGCATGCAGATTTTACAGCATCCAAAAAAATAATAAAACAAATTGTGTTGGAAGCTTTAAACAAGAAGATTCCGGAAGCTACCGTTTTAAATGTAAACATTCCAAATTTGCCAGAAAAAGAGATCAAAGGAATCAAAATTTGTAGACAGGCAAATGGAAATTGGCAAGAAAATTTCGACAAAAGAACAAGTCCAAACGGAAAAGAATATTATTGGTTGTCTGGCGAATTTGTTTGTAAAGACAAAGGGGAAGACACAGATATTTGGGCCTTAAATAACGGTTATGTTTCTGTAGTTCCTGTTCAGTTTGACATGACTGCGCATCACACAATACAAAAATTAAACACATGGGATTTATAAAGAGAGAGATTCTAATTGGCGCTTTGGTTTCTTTGTTTGCAACATTTTCTGGAGTTTTTATCTATATAGAATTTTTCTCAAAAGTTGATTTTCAAGAAACATTAAGTGTTATAAAAGAACAAGATTTGTCAGGGAAAATTTTAACGTTGGCAGCAATTCCAAATTTGTTTGTGTTTTTTATTTACATTAAAAAGAAACAAGATTATAGAGCAAGAGGCGTTTTGTTAACAACCATTTTAATTGCATTAACTACCTTTGTAGTCAAATTATTTTAGCTACAATTCTTAATAAAAGGAATGAAATACTACATTATTGCTGGAGAAGCTTCAGGAGATTTACACGGTTCTAACTTGATAAAAGCATTGTTTCAACAAGACGAAAATGCAATTATTAGATGTTGGGGTGGAGATTTAATGGAAAATGCAGGAGCAACGTTGGTAAAGCATTATAAGGAATTGGCTTTTATGGGTTTTGTGGAAGTGTTGGCAAACATTCCTACCATATTTAAAAATATTTCTTTTTGTAAGAATGATATTGAAGTATTTCAGCCAGATGTTGTCGTTTTTATTGATTATTCCGGATTTAATTTACGAATTGCAAAATGGGCAAAACAAAAAGGTTTTAGAACCAATTATTATATTTCTCCACAAGTTTGGGCATCTAGATCTAGCAGAGTAGAAAAGATTAAGAGAGATATTGACATGATGAATGTAATTCTTCCTTTCGAAAAAGAGTTTTATGCAAAACGTAATTATGATGTCAATTTTGTTGGTCATCCTTTAATTGATGCCATTGCCGATAGAAAACAAGTTGGTGAAATCGCTTTTAGAAAAGAAAACAATTTAGGCAATAAAAAAATTATTGCATTGTTACCAGGAAGTAGAAAGCAAGAAATTATAAAAATGTTGTCTGTAATGCTTTCTGTGGTTGATGATTTTAAAGAATATCAATTTGTAATTGCTGGCGCGCCAAGTCAAGATTTTTCTTTTTATCAGCAATTTATAAAAACAGAAAATGTGCAGTTTATCAATAATAAAACCTACGATTTGTTAAGCATTTCGTTTGCTGCTTTGGTAACTTCTGGAACAGCAACTTTAGAAACCGCGTTGTTTAAAGTGCCGCAAGTTGTGTGTTATAAAGGAAGCGCCATTACGTTTGCAATTGCAAAGCGAATTATTACCTTAAAATTTATTTCGTTGGTCAATTTAATTATGGATAAAGAAGTGGTAACGGAGTTAATTCAGAGCGATTTTAACACCAAAACATTAACCAAAGAACTCACCAAAATTTTAGATGAATCTCATCGAGAAAAAGTATTTTTAGCATATTACGAATTAGAAAAAAGACTTGGAGGAAAAGGTGCTTCAGAGGAATCTGCAAGATTAATTATTGAAGGAATAACATAATATCTTATTTTTTTAGTAACTTTATCATGCTATGAAGAGGTTGCTAAATTTTTTACCAACTCATTTTACTATTTGCCTAATTGTAGGAATTGTTTTGCAATTTCATTACAAATTATGGCAATATACTTTTACGAAAGCAATTCTTGTTTTTGTGCTTTTCTTAATCTTGATTTTTGTTTTAAAGTATTTTAAAAAGAAACTTCTTTTTACAATTACAAGTTGGATTCTCTTTGTGTTTGTCGGAGTGTTTGCTGTGTTTTTGCAAAATCATTCTCAAAAAGATAATTATTATAGGAACTATTTTTCGGCAGATTCTTTAATCACTTTTAAGGTAGAGAAAGTACTGAAAAGTAATTTGTATTATGATAAATATATAGGATCAATTGTTAGAGTTGGCAATCAAAAAACTGTGGGAACAATTTTATTAAATGTTCAAAGAGATAGTTTACAAAGAACGGCAAATATTGGGGATGTTTTTTTGTTTAAATCAGAACTGAGCGAAGTTCAAAAACCATTAAATCCGTATCAATTTGATTATAAAAAGTATCTCGAAAAACTAGGCGTTTACAATCAGGTTTTTCTAATAAACACTGCTTTTATTGTCAAAGAATCTAATGAAAATTCAATTTATAAAATTGCAGAAAACATTAGGGCTAAAATTGAAAAAGAATTGATAGAAAACGGATTTAAAGGAGAAGAGCTCGCTGTTATAGAAGCATTGATTTTAGGGCAACGAAACGATATTTCTAAAGATGTATTAGAAGAGTATACAAATGCTGGTGCCATTCATATTTTAGCAGTTTCTGGGTTGCATGTCGGAATTATTTTATTGATTTTAACTTTCCTTCTAAAACCATTAGAACAACTTAAAAACGGAAAAACTATCAAAACATTTTTAATCGTTTTATTGTTGTGGTTTTTTGCAGTCATTGCAGGTTTATCCGCATCAGTTGTGAGAGCCGTAACGATGTTTACGGGAATTGCAATCGGAATGACATTTCACAGAAAAACATTAATTCAGCACACATTAATTACATCAATGTTTGTACTGCTACTTTGCAAACCAATGTTTCTGTTTGATGTTGGATTTCAATTAAGTTATTTGGCGGTTTTTAGCATTGTGACGATTCAGCCCAAATTGTATCAATTATGGAAACCAACACGGTTTTTAACGGATAAGTTTTGGCAATTATTTACGGTTTCTATTGCTGCACAATTGGGAGTTTTACCTGTAAGTTTGTTTTATTTTCATCAATTTCCAGGATTGTTTATGCTTTCTAATTTGGTGATTATTCCTTTTATTGGAATCATTTTAATGCTCGGTATTTTAGTCATTGTGTTGGCGTTATTTCAAATACTACCCACTTTTCTGGCGGATTTATACATGTTTATAATTTCGTTAATGAACCAATTTGTAAGTTGGATTTCTATTCAAGAATCGTTTCTGATAGAAGATATTTCATTCTCTTTTTTATTGTTGTTAATGTCTTACGGATGTCTGATTTTTGGGTTTATGTATGTTGAAAGAAAAACCTACAAATCTACTGTGTTATTTTTATCGTTTGTCATCCTTTTTCAAGGAAGTGTTTTTTATGAAAAAAAGCAAGTTGAAATAACCAACGAATTTGTCATTTTTAATAAAAGTAGAAAAACGATTATTGGAGAAAATAAGAATGGAAATTTAAAAATTCATCACGATTTAGATTCTGTAAGTGTAAAAATGCTAGGTTTAATAAAAGATTATAAAGTTGGTAAAAAAGTAACTACAATTGAGTTTAAAAACCAGTTTGCTAATAGTTATCAATTTAAAAAAGAGATCTTTATTTTAGTTGATAGCTTAGGTGTTTATCAAATAGGAAAGAAATTAAATCCAATTGTTTTACTCATTCAATCTCCAAAAATCAACTTAGAAAGATTGATTGAAAACATCCAACCAAAACAAATTATTGCCGATGCTTCAAATTATAAAAATCAGGTTGTAAATTGGAAATTTATTTGCGATACAAAAAACATCCCATTTTATTATACTGGAGAAAAGGGCGCAATTATTTTTGAGTAGTTTATTCTTGAATTGTGTTTTTAAAATTTTTCGCAAAATCTCCCCATTTTTTTTCCTTTCTGTCTTTTTTAATGAAAAAAGCCAATACCATTTCCATTTTTTTTGCCGTTAAATATCCAGGGATTCTGTCTAATAATTGTTCCTCTTTGTTTAAAATTATAGTTGTAGGATAACTTAATTTTCCATTTTGTAGCGCAGCGCTTAATTCGTGGTATTTTGTATTTCCTTGCTGATTGAATTTAAACGTATAGTCTTTATATGTAATTGGATCTTTGCCTTCGCCATTTAATTTAACTGCATGATAATTTTCGTTTACGTACTTGGCAATTATGGGGTTTGTATAGGTTTCTTTGTCCATTTTTTTACACCAACCACACCAATCCGTATAAATATCTATTAGAAAAGGTTTTGGGTTTTTTTTATTGATTTCAATTGCTTTTTCAAAAGAAAGCCAATTTATTTTTTCTTGCGCGTTAGTATTTAATGTAAAAGCTATGATTAATAAAACTATTATTTTTTTCATAATCTATCTGTCGAAATTTAATTCACAAATTTACAGAATAAAAAAGCACCAATAAATGGTGCTTTTTATAAAATATTGTGAATATTTTTATTAATGGATGTTGCCCATTAATTTTTTCATCAAAGGAGAGAAGACTAATACAACTAATCCAGCTCCGATTGCATAAGTTGCAATTAATGCAAACCCATCTGTGTAAACTTCTAGCGTATCTAATCCACCAACATGTGCGTCTGTACTTTCTATTGCAAGTTGCTTACCAATAAATCCAACTATTTGAAATGCATAAGCAGAAGATAAGAACCAAATTCCCATCATAAAAGCCACGATTTTCTTTGGGGATAAATCAGTAATTTTTGACAATCCAACAGGAGACATAAATAATTCTCCAATAGAAATAATAAAGTACATGATAAATAAATACGCAAAAGGAACCATTCCGTTTTCATCGGCACTTCCTTTACTCAACGATAAAATATAGAAACTTATACCTGCTAAAACTAAACCTAGACCAAATTTGTACGGAGTTCTTGGGTTTAAGTTCTTTTTAGTTAAGTATGCCCATAATAAAGAAATAGGAATTGCTAAGATGATGATAAACATTGAGTTCAATGAATTTGTTTGAGCGGCAGTCATAATTCCTTCTAAAGAAACATTTCTAGAAGCAAATAGTGTAATTACAGATCCAGACAATTCATGGAATCCCCAGAACATTGTCATAAAAAAAGTAATTAACACTGCCATGAATAATTTTTTACGTTCTTCTAATGAAGCTTTCATCATAATATTACCTAAGTACAATACAACTCCAACACCTATTAGTTTAAAAATTAAACCAACAATTGTTTCGTCACCTAAAAACGATTCTCCGCCTGCGATTGCTTTGTAAGAAGCTAATATATATGCAATAACGGGTACACATAATACCGAAATTATAGGAATTAGTTTCTTTTGAGGAATTCCTATAATTTTCTTTTCGTAAATTTCTTGGTTTGGTGGTAATCCTTTATCACCAAAAACATTTTTCTTAATTCCGCTCCAAAAGAAAATTAATCCCGTTAACATTCCTACTCCTGCTAAACCAAAACCATAATGATACCCATATTTTACAGCTAACCAACCACACAATAATGGTGCAACCCAGCCGCCAATATTAATTCCCATATAAAAAATGGTAAATCCAGAATCTTTTCTTACATCACCTTCTTTATATAAAGCTCCAACAAATGTTGAAATATTGGGTTTAAAAAAACCATTACCAACAATGATTAATGCTAAAGCTAAGAAAAAGGCGATATCATTTTGTACAGCCAAAACAAAATGTCCTAAAGCCATTAAAATTCCGCCTAAAAAAATGGAAGAACGCATTCCTAAAATTTTATCAGAAATCTGCCCACCAATAACGGTTGATGCATACACCAACGAGCCATAAGAAGCATAAACAGCTGCAGTAGCATAATCTCTATTAGATAAAGATTTAAATATTTCCTCAACCATATAAAGCGTTAATAACGCTCTCATTCCATAGAAACTAAATCGCTCCCATAATTCTGCAAAAAATAAATAAAATAATCCCTTTGGATGTCCGAACAATTGTGGTTCGTCTTGTTGTATTGCTACTGAATCTGCCATAATTTTAGTGTAGTTTATTCGTGTTTTATAGTTTTTATTTCTATTCTGAAATAATAGTTTTTACTAAAAGATTGCCAAGTTTACGGAAAAATCGGCAAAAACTATGTCAAAAAAATTAGAAATATTGATTAGTACGCCGATTTTCATTCCATTCATTTATCTTTGTGACTCTTAAAAAGATGGATTCAATGTCTAAAATTATTTCAGGATTTTCTAAACTCACAAAACAAGAGAAGATAAACTGGTTGTCTAAAAATTATTTTAGTCCTCAGCCAGAAATTATACAAACGCTACAACAATATTGGAATGCAGATGAAAAACTGCAACAATTACACGACGATTTTATAGAGAATACAGTATCCAATTTTTATTTGCCTTATGGTGTTGCACCAAACTTTGTAATTAACGGAAATCATTATGTAATTCCGATGGTTGTTGAAGAGAGTTCTGTGGTTGCAGCAGCGTCGAAAGTGGCAAAATTTTGGAGTAAACGTGGCGGATTTAAAGCGGAAGTAATTTCAACCACAAAAATAGGACAAGTGCATTTTATGTTTGAAGGAAATAAAGCAGATTTAATATCATATTTCCATCAACAAAAAGAGAATTTACAAAAAGCTACGGCTTCCATCACCAAAAATATGGAAAAACGCGGTGGCGGAATTTTAGATATTGAATTGGTTGATAAAACTGATAAATTGGCCAATTACTATCAATTACATGCAACGTTTGAAACCAAAGATTCTATGGGGGCAAACTTTATCAATTCGTGCTTAGAAGCCATTGCAAAAGCGTTTCGTAAAGATGATATTGAAATTGTGATGAGTATTTTATCAAACTATGTCCCAGAATGTTTGGTAAGAGCAGAAGTTTCTTGTAAGATTGATAAATTGGGCGGAGAAAATCCAAGAGAATTTGCACAAAAATTTAAACAAGCAGTTCAGATTGCAGAAATAGAACCTTACAGAGCGGTAACGCACAACAAAGGAATTATGAACGGAATTGATGCTGTTGTGTTGGCAACCGGAAATGATTTTAGAGCAATTGAAGCTGGTGCGCATGCGTATGCGGCAAAATCAGGAAACTATAAAAGTTTAACGCATTGTGAAATTGAAAATGATGTTTTTAGGTTTTGGATAGAAATTCCGTTGGCATTAGGAACCGTTGGCGGATTAACAGCGTTGCATCCAATGGCAAAATTATCGTTGGATATGTTGCAAAAACCATCAGCAAGACAATTGATGCAAATTATTGCAACGGCTGGATTGGCACAAAACTTTGCTGCGTTAAAAGCATTGACAACAAGCGGAATTCAGCAAGGACATATGAAAATGCATTTGATGAATATTTTAAATCAGTTGAATGCAACAAATGAAGAAAAAGAAATAGTTGTTGCTTCTTTTAAAGATAAAACGGTTACGTATAGTGCAGTTGTTGAACAATTTAATGCTTTGAGAAAGTAGTATTGTGTCACCTCGAGCGGAGTCGAGAGGTCATAATTTAATAATATTAAAAACAGGTATCGACTCCGCTCGACCAGACATTAATTTGGAAAAACATTACAGCAACGGAAAATTATTATTAACAGGAGAATATGTTGTGCTTGACGGAGCGACATCGTTAGCTGTGCCTACAAAATTTGGACAAGACTTAGTTGTAGAAGCAATCGAAGAACCAGAATTAATTTGGGGAAGTTTTACGAATACAGGAGCATGTTGGTTTGAAGCAATTTTTGATGTGCCAAAACTCCGTTTAAAAAACGCAACCTTTAATTCTGATAAAGAAGGAAATGCGGAGTTTATTGCAGAAACTTTGCAGAAAATTTTAAGCGAAGCAAGAGAATTAAATCCAGATTTTTTGCAAACCGATAAAGGCCTACTCGTAAAAACAAACCTTACTTTTCCAAGAAATTGGGGATTGGGAAGCTCATCAACATTAATCAATAATATTGCAAACTGGGCAAATATAGATGCTTATAAATTATTGTGGAATGCTTTTTCTGGAAGCGGTTTTGATATTGCTTGTGCACAACATAATTCACCAATATTGTATCAATTAGAAAATAAAGAACCTAGTGTAAAGCAAGTGGATTTCAATCCAAATTTTAAAGACGAATTGTTTTTTGTACATCTAAATAAAAAACAAAACAGCAGAGACGGAATTCAAAGATATGTTGCCTATCAATCAAAAAAATCTTTCGACTCCGCCTGTCTGTCGGTCAAGCAGGCTCAAGATGACATTAAGAAAATTTCTAACCTATCAAATGAATTTGTAAAAGCAACTTCAGCATTAGATTTAGAAAAAATAATTGAAGAGCATGAAAACATTATTTCTTCAATAGTAAAATTAAATCCAGTTAAAAAGGAATTGTTTTCTGATTACTTTGGCGCGATAAAAAGCTTAGGAGCTTGGGGTGGAGATTTTGTATTAGTTACAGGAAACGAAGACACACCAAACTATTTTAAACAAAAAGGATTTGAAACAATCCTTCCATATTCAAAAATGGTTTTGTAATAAAACAAAATAGGTCTCGACTGCGCTCGACCTGACAATTAATATACTAAATGTCTCCTCGAGCGCAGTCGAGAGGTTTTCAAATAGAGAATGAACAAAATAATCATTATTGGCGGAGGAGCCGCAGGTTTTTTTACAGCGATAAATGCGAAAGAGCAAAATCCAGATTTAGACATTACTATTCTTGAAAAAGGGAATGATGTGCTACAAAAAGTAAAAATTTCTGGTGGCGGACGTTGCAATGTTACGCACGCGTGTTTTGAACCAAAAGAATTGGTAAAATTTTATCCACGTGGAGAAAAAGAATTGCTCGGGCCTTTTCATACGTTTATGACTGGCGATACTTTTGAGTGGTTTGATGATCGTGGAGTTCCATTAAAAATTGAAGAAGATAACAGAGTGTTTCCAGAAGCAAATACTTCGCAAGCAATTATTGATTGTTTTGAGAATGCAGTTGATACACTCGGAATTAAAGTCTTGAAAAATCATGGTGTAAATTCAGTTTCTAAAAAAGACGATGAATGGATTATCAACACAAAAAACGAAATTTTTATTGCTGATAAATTAGTAATTGCTGCAGGAAGTAGCAATAAAATTTGGGAATTGGTAACCACTTTAGATCACTCAATCATTGAGCCAGTTCCGTCTTTGTTTACGTTCAATATTAAAGACAAAAGAATCATCGATTTGTTAGGAATTTCTGTTCCGAATGCAACTGTAAATATCGTTGGGACGAAATTAGAATCAACAGGTCCTTTATTAATTACACATTGGGGGATGAGCGGGCCAGCAGTGTTGAAATTATCTGCTTTTGGAGCGCGAATTTTAGCAGAAAAAGGCTATCAATACAATGTAGAAGTAAATTGGTTATCGAGACCAACCGATAAAATTGTGAACGTGTTGTTGAATTTAAAAAAGAAACAACCAAAAAAACAAGTGTTTTTAAAATCACCGTTTGCTGAAATTCCAAGAAGATTGTGGGAACGTTTTGTTGCTGCTTCTGATATTACAGAAATTTTTAAATGGGCAGATTTAAGCAATCATCACATAGAGAAATTAGCAAATCAACTGACAAAAGGAGTGTTTAATGCCAACGGGAAAAGTACTTTTAAAGAAGAGTTTGTAACTGCTGGCGGAATCGATTTAAAAGAAATTAATTTTAAACGTTTTGAAAGTAGAAAACACAATAATTTATTTTTTGTTGGCGAAATTTTAAATATTGATGCGGTAACTGGTGGTTTTAATTTTCAGAATGCTTGGACTGGTGGTTTTATTGCTGCAAAAGCGATTGCTGAGGGTTAAGAGGTTTTGTTAGTTTGTTTTTAAATAAAAAAGCGCAACTAAAAAATTGCGCTTAAATACACATGTTTGCGTTCTTTTTTATGCTTCATCATCTTCCTCAAAACAATTAAAAATAATTGAGTATCCATATTCCAACGCTTCTTCATACAATTCAACTTGATTTTCATCAACATCTTTTACAGTGTCTAGTGTAAAATATTCTTCTTCGATTTCGGTTACTTTCCAACCTTCACTTTTGATATAATATTTTGCCAGTTTGTACGCACCTTCAATATCTTTATAATCGATATATAAACTTACATAAGCGCCGATAACTTCATCGTATTGCTCAGATTTTTTTGTTGGTTTTGCTAACGCATTTATTAAAAACATAGTTTTAGGTTTTAAGTGATTATTCTTTTAGTAATTTTTTTATTTCTTTGGATAGATTATCTACATTTTTTTCGCCATTTCCTGTTGAG
Organism: Polaribacter huanghezhanensis; assembly: GCF_030444335.1. NCBI lineage: Bacteria > Pseudomonadati > Bacteroidota > Flavobacteriia > Flavobacteriales > Flavobacteriaceae > Polaribacter > Polaribacter huanghezhanensis. The sequence goes on from NZ_CP128595.1 coordinate 1,416,981, forward strand.
GTAAATCGGATAATTCCTTTTTTATCAATGATAAAATTTTTAGGAATGGCACCTTTTGCATATTTATTCCAAACGTTTCTGTTTGGATCAAATCCTGCGTTAAAAACAATTCCTTTTTCTTTTAAATAGTCCATTTTTTTTGAAACCAGTGCTTTGTCTTCTCCAATTGCAATCGGAATAAAAACAAAATCTTGATTTTTATATTTTTTCAAAATTTTAGAAGGCATTTCGTGGAATTCTCTGATACACGGAGCGCACCAAGTTGCCCAAAAATTAAGTAAAACAACTTTTCCTTTTAAATCGGATAACTGAATTTGCTCTCCGTTTACCATTTCTACAGTAAAATTTGCTGCCGTATCATTACTGTTTAAAATGTATTCTTTGGTAAACTTTTTAACATAAGCTTTTTCAACTTTTTTTGCTCTTTTTTTCTTTCTCATTTCTGATTTAGAAAAAATATCGATGACAGCAATAAACTCTTTTTCGCCCAATGTATTTCCAAGTTTCTTTTTTAAACGGATATATTCATCCTCAGAAATGCCATTTTTCATTCCTTTTATGAATCCGTTTTTCATATAATCGTTTATTTTTTCTCTTGAAACAATTTCATCATTTACAATAAAAATTTGTTGAAACGATTTCTTCTTTTGGGCAACCAAGATGTTTGCTGAAAAAATAAAGAGCAACGTTAAAAGAATTCCTTTTTTTACTATTTTTTGCATGGTGTTTTTTTATTTATGCTAATTCTCCTCTATGCGGAATTAAAGCGTCTCTGTATTTTTTCATATCAACTTCATCAACAGTTACAAAAGCAGTACTGTGAAAATCGTTGAGATGTTCGTGATTGATTTCATAATAATGCAACTTTTCTGTAGCTGCAAATTCTTTTAAATGAATGCAATGATGTTTTGCGGTTTTCAACCCATCTTCGCCTTTAAAATCCCAAATCAATTTTAGTTTTCTATTCATATCTACAAAAATACCTTTTTCAAATGAATGAAAAAGGTATTTTATCAACGAACTAAGTAAGAATGGTTTATTTTCCTTTCTACAACCCAGTAAGTAGGGAATACAAAGATGCTGTATTGAAAAAATTAGAAAATATATGACAATAAAAAGGTATATTTACAGCAAATTATTTTCGCTTTGAACACAGCACAATTCATACCTTCAGCATTCAACTTTTCGATAGAAAAAGCAACATATACATGGCAAACTCCAAGCAATATCGCCTTGATAAAATATTGGGGAAAAAGTGATCCACAAATTCCAAAAAACGCATCCATTAGTTTTACATTACAGAATTGTCATACAATTACTTCTATCGATTTTGTAAAGAAAAATACAGCATCAGAAATTACTTTCGAGTTGTTTTTTGAAGGAATAAAAAAGGAATCTTTTAAGCCGAAAATTGCGCAATTTTTTGATAGAATAAAAGAATACTGTCCATATATTTTTGAATACAATATGGTTATAAATTCAGAAAATTCTTTTCCGCACTCTAGCGGAATTGCTTCTTCTGCAAGTGGATTATCGGCAATTGCAATGTGTTTGTTAAATTTAGAAAAAGAATTAAATCCAAGTTTATCATCAGCATTTATCAATCAAAAAGCGTCTCTTTTAGCGCGATTGGGTTCTGGAAGCGCAAGTAGAAGTATAGAAGGGCCGTTAGTTGTTTGGGGAAATCATCCAGAAATTAAAGGAAGCTCAGATTTGTTTGGTGTACAATTTCCGTATAAAGTGCATGTTGTTTTTGAAAATTATCAAGATGCCATTTTATTGGTTGATAAAGGAGAAAAGCAAGTTTCTAGCACGGTTGGACATAATTTAATGCACAAGCATCCGTATGCCGAACAGCGTTTTGCGCAAGCAAATGAAAATCTTACAAAGCTTTCTGAAATACTTCAAAATGGAGATGTAGATGCATTTATAAACATTGTAGAAAGTGAAGCATTGACATTGCATGCAATGATGTTAACGAGCAATCCGTATTTTATTTTAATGAAACCAAATACGTTGGAAATCATTAATAAGATTTGGAAATTTAGAGAAGAAACTAAAAGTAAAATCTGTTTTACATTGGATGCTGGAGCAAATGTGCATGTGTTGTATCCAGAGAATGAAAAAGAAAAAGTGAATCATTTCATACAAGAAATTTTGGCTAATTATTGCCAAAAAAAGCAATATATTTTTGATACTGTGGGGTTTGGTGCAAAAAAAGTTGTAAATTACAGACACAAAAACCATTAATCATGAAAACTTCAACCTTACTATGTATGTTTGTTATTGGGTTTTTAACTGCGTCGGTTTCTGCTCAAGAAGAAATGTTTTTCGATGCAAATTGGACTTCAACAACAAAAGCAAAAGCAACGTATTACAGACCTATACCAAAAGTTCACAAAAATGGATTTTGGATTGTTGATTATTACATCAATGGAAATAAACAAATGGAAGGATTTAGCTTAAACGATAATCCTAATAACGAAAAATTTGACGGTTTAGTAAAGTATTATTTTGAAAATGGAGTGTTGTTTCAAGAGATAAATTACAAAGAAGGCAAAATAAACGGAATTAGAAAAGTGCATTTTGAATCGGGTAAATTAAAAACGATTACAAATTATTTAAACGACAAGAAAGAAGGAAAATATTACGAATACTACGAAACAGGTGAACTTTTTTCTACAGGTGCTTTTGAAAATAATTTAAGAGAAGGGGGCTGGAAAACCTTTTATAAAAATGGAAAAATCAAAGAAAAAGGAAATTATGAAAAAGGAGAGAAAGCCGGAACGTGGAAAATATTTTACAAAAACTTAAACAAGAAGTAGTTTAAACTACTGTAGATTAAAATAATAAGTAGTATTTTTGCTATTGTTAAAAGATAAAAATGAAAGGACCCTTATTTTACGCTAAAATTTTACTTTTTGGAGAATACGGAATTATAAAAGACTCAAAAGGTCTTGCAATTCCATACAACACGTATAGAGGTGCATTAAAATCTTCACAACATCTTTCTGAGGATGCAATAAAATCCAATGGTAATTTACATCGATTTTACAACTATTTATCAGCATTAAAAGACGCTAATTTATCTTTTAGATTGGCTGAATTTAAAGCAGATTTAGAGAATGGAATGTATTTCGATTCTTCAATCCCACAAGGATATGGGGTTGGAAGTTCTGGTGCTTTAGTTGCTTCTATTTACGATAAATACGCAAATAATAAAATAACCGTTTTAGAGAATCTTACAAGAGATAAATTGTTAACGCTAAAAGAAACGTTTAGTGTGATGGAATCTTTTTTTCACGGTAAAAGTTCTGGTTTAGATCCGTTAAATAGTTATTTGAGTTTACCGATTTTAATCAATTCTAAGACCAGTATTGAGCCAGCTGGAATCCCGTCTCAGAAAGAAGGAAAAGGTGCTGTGTTTTTATTAGATTCAGAAATTGTTGGAGAAACAGAACCGATGGTAAACATCTTTATGAATAAGATGAAAAACGAAGGTTTTAGAAAAATGTTAAACGAAGAATTTGCTTTGCATACAGATGCGTGTATTGATGATTTTTTACACGGAAATGTAAAATCGTTATTTGGAAATGTAAAAAAATTATCTAAAGTTGTTTTAACCAATTTTAAACCAATGATTCCTGCTGCTTTTCATAAAGTTTGGGAACAAGGAATTACTACAAACGATTATTACTTAAAGTTGTGTGGTTCTGGAGGTGGAGGTTATATTTTAGGATTTACTGAAGACTTTGAAAAAGCAAAATTAAAACTACAAGATTACAAATTAGAATTGGTCTATAGATTTTAGAAAAACAACAACTCAACAGTGAGCACTTCTAAATCAACATCCTTCTTATACAAACTATTAAGTTTACTTTCAGTTATCAGAGGTTACAATATTTTAGTGCTAATATTGGCGCAATATTTAGCTGCAATATTTATATTTTCTCCAAAAAAATCGTTGCACTTTGTTTTATTAGATTATCAATTATTATTGATTGTATTAGCGTCTGTTTGTGTAGTTTCTTCAGGATATATTATCAATAATTTTTACGATGTAAAAGCAGATATTATCAACAGACCAATTAAAGCAAGTCTAGATAATGTAGTGAGTCAGAAAATAAAATTACAGATTTATTTTTTACTTAATTTTTTGGGTTTTATTTTTGGATTTTTAATTTCTTGGAGAGCGTCCTTGTTTTTTGCGGTGTATATTTTTGCCATTTGGTTGTATTCTCATAAATTAAAAAAACATCCTTTTATAGGCTTAGTTTCTGCAGCAGTTTTAACAATTCTGCCTTTTTTCGCCATTTTTGTGCACTATAAGAATTTCTCTAAAATAATATTTGTACACGCTTCGTTCTTGTTTTTTGTGTTGTTGTTAAGGCAATTGATAAAAGATTTGGAAAACTTAAGAGGAGCCATCGTGAATAATTACACCACTTTTCCTGTAAAATATGGAGAGCGAAATACAAGAAAATTAGGAATCGTATTTATTGTTTTTACATTTTTCCCAATTGCAATTTTGCTTAATTACCCTGGAGTCGGTTATATGAAATATTACTTCTTCTTTTCTTTAATTATATTGATTTTTATCGGTTATTTTTTATGGAAATCGAACCTGAAAAGACACTACGTTTTTCTCCATAATATTCTTAAGATAATGTTGCTTTTAGGGATTTTGAGTTTGCTCTTTATAGACCCTTCTTTGGTGATAGAAAGAGTAATTGATAAACTGAATTAAATCAAATATTTAGCAGTATCTTTGCCGAAAATTAATTTATTAAAAAATGAGTACAGATAAACACTCGTCGCGAGGACGACAATCAGGAAACAACAGTGGTTTTCAAGGGAAGAAAAAAGAGTATAAAAAAATAAAAACTGCTCCAAAAGCAAATCCGGAAGACGGAATTCGACTAAACAAATACATTTCTAACTCAGGAGTTTCTTCGAGAAGAGAAGCAGATAAGTTGATTGCTTCTGGAAATGTTACTGTAGATGGAGTCGTAATCACAGAAATGGGGTTTAAAGTGAAACCTGGAAGCGAAGTTCGTTTTGATGGATCGTCAATTACTCCAGAAGAAAAAAAATACATTTTATTAAACAAACCGAAAAATTATATCACTACAATGGATGATGAGCGTGGTAGAAAAACGGTGATGGATTTAATAGAAAATGCAACGAAAGAACGCGTGTATCCAGTTGGACGTTTAGACAGAAACACTACAGGTTTGTTATTGTTTACAAATGATGGAGAGTTGGCAAAAAAACTAACACATCCAAAGCACAATGTTCAGAAATTATACCACGCTTCTTTAGATAAAAAGTTTGAAATGAAGCATCTTCAAAAAATTAGAGAAGAAGTAATTATTGAAGGGAAAAAAGTATTTATTGATGAAGTTGATTATGTTGTAGGAGAATCTAAAACAGAAGTCGGAATTAAAATTCACTCTGGACGTAACAGAATTGTTCGTAAGATTTTTGAACATTTTGGTTATAAAGTGGTAAAGTTAGATCGTGTAATTTTTGCAGGTTTAACAAAGAAAAACTTACCAAGAGGACGTTATAGAGAATTAACAACTCAAGAACTAAATACACTTCACATGATTTAGTGAAAAACAGATTTTGAATAATCTAAAAATTCAAACAATTTAAAAAAGACAGCTTTTACTTAGAAGTTGTCTTTTTTGTTGAGTTTCATTACGATAAAATCTACGATTTTTGCTGCTAGATTTGCAGTTAAATTATCTCGGTCTAAACTTGGGTTGAGCTCTGCAATATCACAAGAAATTACTTTATTAGTGTCAAATAAAAAGTGCAACATTTTAAAGACAAAATACGGCGTAAAACCTAATGGAGAAGGAGCGGATACGCCAGGCGCATACGCAGATGAAAATCCGTCCATATCAATAGTTATGTATAAATAATCATTTCTTTTGATAAATGGAAGTAATTTGTTTTGCAGTATTTTTATTTCTTCTGATGAAGATTCACACTCATAATTAATCGCAAAATCAACGTGCTGTTCTTGGGCAATTTTAAATAATTCTTTGGTGTTTGATTGTCGTTGAATTCCGATGGCAAAATAATCTATTGTTTCTTCGTCTTTTTTTAATTCAGAAATTATTTGATTAAAAGGAGTTCCAGAATTTGGTTTTTCATCAACCGGACGCAAATCAAAATGTGCATCAAAATTAATAATTCCAATTTTCTTTTTAGAAGTGTTTTTTATGGCGTCTCTAATTCCCATAAAATGACCATACGCCATATCATGTCCGCCACCTATAACAATTGGAAAAACACTTTTTGAAATTAAGTGAGAAATACCAATAGAAAGTCCTTGCTGACAAGCTTCCATATCTTCGTCAATACAAATGATATCACCAAAATCGGCAACACTTTTTTCTTCAAAATGTATCGGTAACTTTGCCAAACGATCTCTCACTATTTCAGAACCTTTTCCTGCTCCGATTCTTCCAGAATTTCTACGAACACCTTCATCACAAACATAGCCTAAAATAGCAATGTCTGTTGTGTTTTTTCTTTGTAAAGCGTTGATGTTTTGTAGCTCAATTTCTTGATGCCAATACTGATTTTCGATATCTGGATTTGATTTCCTTCCCGTCCAAAATCTTTTTTCTCCAGGTTGATAATCAATGTGTAAGCGTTCAAAGATGTTTTTTTTCAATTGATATGTTCTTTAAATTTCTTTTCCTTTTACAAATACCTTTTCTATTTGATGTATTCCGAATGAATATGGTATAAACCCGTAAGAGTTAATCGGTTTTGTAAGAATCAGATTCGCTTTTTTTCCTATGGTGATAGAACCAACTTTGGTTTCTAATCCCATTGCATACGCACCGTTAATAGTGGCTGCATTGATCGCTTCTTCTGGCGTCATTTTCATTTTGATACACGCAGTTGAAACCACAAAATTCATGTTTCCTGATGGAGTAGAACCTGGGTTATAATCGGTTGCCAAAGCTAATGGCAAACCGGCGTCAATCATTTTGCGAGCTGGCGTATACGGAATGCTTAAAAAATACGAACAACTTGGTAATGCAACAGGCATTGTTTTGGTATTTTTCAACGCTTTGATATCTTCAGTTCGCATTTCTTCTAAATGATCTACAGACAATGCATTGAATTTAATTCCAGCTTGCACACCGCCAATTGCAGTAAATTGATTTACATGAATTTTCGGAATCAATCCGTGTTTTTTTCCTGCGGCTAAAATCAGTTCGGTGTCAGCGACAGAAAAATAACCAGTTTCGCAAAAAATATCGATGTATTCTGCTAAGTTTCCGTGTGCTACTTTTGGTAAAATATCGTTAATTAGTAATTGTAAATAACCCGCTTTATCCTTTTTATATTCTGCAGGAACGGCATGAGCACCTAAGAATGTTGCTTTGATTTCTATCGGATAATTTTCTTTTAATCGTTTGATGACTCGAAGCATTTTTAACTCGGCTTCTTCTGTCAATCCGTATCCAGATTTTATTTCTACTGCTCCGGTTCCTAATTGCATCACTTCTTCTAAACGAACTTTGCTTTGTTGGTATAATTCTTCTTCAGAAGTTGCTTGTAGTTTCTTGGCTGAATTTAAAATTCCGCCGCCGTTATTGGCAATTTCTTCATACGATAATCCGTTGATTCTATCTATAAATTCGCCTTCTCTGTTTCCAGCATACACAATGTGCGTATGAGAATCACACCAAGAAGGTAAAATCATTTTTCCAGTAGCATCAATTACTTCTGAGAAATTAGTAGTTGGACAATCTTTCATGTCTCCAAAATTGGAAATTAAACCATTTTCTACCACTAAAAAAGCATTTTTAATCGTTGGTAAAACCTTCATTTCTTTTCCAGAAACAAACGAAATAGGTGCTGTTCTAACTTGAATTAATTCTTTGATATTTTTAAATAAAGTTGCCATTAAAATAAATTATTTAACAATTCGTCATTCACTAGGTTTGGTAAAGTTACTTTTAAATTTGGAGACCTTTCCATTTCTCTTTTGATGGCAAAAATGGCTTCGTTATTTCTTGCCCAACTTCTACGTGCAATTCCGTTATTTACATCGTAAAAAAGCATACTTTTTAAACGTTCTTCTGCTTCTTTTGTTCCGTCTAACAACATTCCGAATCCGCCGTTCATCACTTCTCCCCAACCAACGCCGCCACCATTGTGAATAGAAACCCAAGTTGCGCCTCTAAAACTATCACCAATCACATTGTGAATTGCCATGTCTGCTGTAAACTTACTACCGTCGTAGATATTTGAAGTTTCTCTGTAAGGCGAATCTGTTCCGCTTACATCATGATGGTCTCTTCCCAAAACAACCGGACCAATTTTTCCTTTTGCAATGGCGTTATTAAAAGCTTCTGCAATTTTAGAACGTCCTTCTGCATCAGCATATAAAATTCGTGCTTGAGAACCAACGACCATTTTGTTCTTTTTAGCATCTTGTATCCAAGTAATATTGTCTTGCATTTGCAACTGAATTTCTTCAGGAGAATTTTCCATAATTTCTTGTAAAACGGTTGCTGCAATTTCATCTGTAGCGTCTAAATCTTCTGATTTTCCAGAAGCACAAACCCAACGGAAAGGTCCAAATCCGTAGTCAAAACACATCGGACCTAAAATATCTTGCACATACGATGGATATTTAAAATCGATGCCATTTTCTGCCATCACATCTGCGCCAGCTCTAGAAGATTCTAATAAAAAAGCATTTCCGTAATCAAAGAAATACGTTCCTTTTGCAGTATGTTTATTGATTGCTGTTGCGTGTCTTCGTAAGGTTTCTTGTACTTTTTCTTTAAAAACTGCAGGTTCTTCTCTAATCAATCGATTTGATTCTTCATATGAAATATCAATCGGATAATAACCTCCAGTCCAAGGAATATGCAAAGATGTTTGATCAGACCCTAAGTGAATAAAAATATTTTCTTCATCAAAACGTTCCCAGATTTCAACCACATTCCCAATAAAAGCAATCGAAACAACTTCGTTCTTTTCTTGTGCTTTTTTTACACGAATGATTAATTCATCCATAGTATCAATCAACTCATCTACCCAACCTTGTTCGTGTCTTTTTGTTGCTGCTTTCGAATTTACTTCTGCAGCAATCGTAATACAACCAGCAATATTTCCTGCTTTTGGTTGCGCGCCAGACATTCCGCCTAAACCAGCAGTTAAAAATATTTTTCCAGCAGGGTTTTCACCTTTTTTTAAAACTTTTCTAAAAGCGTTCATCACCGTAATTGTAGTTCCGTGTACAATTCCTTGCGGACCAATATACATAAACGAACCCGCTGTCATTTGTCCATATTGCGTAACGCCAAGGGCATTGAATTTTTCCCAATCATCAGGTTTTGAGTAATTCGGAATCATCATTCCGTTGGTCACAATCACTCTCGGAGCATTTTTAGAAGAAGGAAATAATCCCATCGGATGACCAGAATACAAATGCAAAGTTTGTTCATCTGTCATGGTTGCTAAATAGTGCATCACCAATAAGTATTGCGCCCAGTTTTGAAAAACGGCACCGTTTCCTCCGTAGGTAATTAATTCCTCAGGATGTTGTGCAACTGCAGGATTTAAATTATTTTGAATCATCAACATAATGGCTGCTGCTTGAGAAGATTTTGCAGGATATTCTGAAACGGGTCTTGCGTAAATTTCATAATCTGGCTTAAATCGATACATGTAAATTCTACCGTATTCTTTTAATTCATTAGCAAATTCAGTTGCTAGTTCTTGATGCCACTCTTTTGAGAAATAACGCAATGCGTTTCTAATGGCTAATTGTTTTTCCTCAATCGATAAAATATCTTTTCTTTTCGGAGCTCTGTTGGCATTTTTTGGATAGTCCTTTTTTACTGGAATTTTAGATGGAATTCCTTGTGAAATCTGTTCTTTAAATGTCATGATATTTTATTTTACGATGAAAGATTGATTTTTAACGAACTGAATCAAGTTGTTGATGTCGTCTTTTAAAATTCTGTCGTCTTCTAATTTATCTACTTTATTTCGGATGATTTTAAAGTTCTCTTCAATGATTTCTGAAAATGTATTTGGTCTTCTAAAATCCATGGCTTGAGCAGCATACATCAATTCTATGGCAAATATTTTATCAATATTTCCTAAAATTTGATTGAATTGTCGTCCAGAGATACTTCCCATAGAAACATGATCTTCTTGTCCTAAAGAAGTTGGAATGCTATCCGCAGAAGGAGGGAAGCACAAGGATTTGTTTTCTGTTACCAATGCAGCAGTGGTGTATTGAGGAATCATAAACCCTGAATTTAATCCGCCGGCAGCAGTTAATAATCTCGGTAAACCAAATTTTCCTTCTAGTAATAAATACGAACGTCTGTCAGAAATATTTCCTAATTCTGATGCGGCAATCGAACAATAGTCTAATGCCATTGCCAGTGGTTGTCCGTGGAAATTCCCTCCAGAAATTGCTTCGGTTTCACTTAATACAATTGGGTTGTCAGTTACCGAATTCATTTCAATCTCTGCCAATTCTTCTAAGTGATAATAAGCATTTCTTGACGCTCCGTGAACTTGCGGAATACAACGCATCGAATATGGATCTTGAACACGTTCGCAACTTTGATGAGAATTGATGTTTTGAGAATTGTGAAATAACATTCTCATACGTTCAGCAACTTTTAGATTTCCTTTAAAAGGGCGAATTTCATGCAATTCTAATTTAAACGGAGAAGCACTTCCTTGATATCCTTCAATACTCATGGCGCCACAAACATCCGCTAAATCAAGTAAATAATCCATCTTTTTTAATCCGATGATAGCATGTGCTAAAATAAATTGCGTTCCGTTTATCAATCCCAAACCTTCTTTTGCTTGAAGCACTAAAGGTTTTAAGTTGTGTTTTTCTAAAATTGATTTGGCATGGACAATTTCATTTTCCATCCAGAATTCTCCTTCACCTAATAAAGGAAGAAACAAATGTGAAAGTGGCGCTAAATCTCCAGAAGCACCAACCGAACCTTGCTCAGGAACCACCGGTAATAAATCGTTTTCAATAAAATAAAGAATTCGTTCAATCAATTCTAAACGAACACCAGAAAAACCTTGACACAATGCATGAACCTTACAAATCATCATAATTTTTGAAAGTTCTTTGTCGATTGGGTTTCCAACTCCGACTGCATGAGTAATCAATAAATTTTCTTGAAGCTTGCTAGTTTCTTGCGGAGTTATTTGTACATCACATAAAGGTCCAAAGCCCGTATTGATTCCGTAAACTGCTTTGTCGCCATTTGCCATGGTTTCAACTTTTCGTCTACATTCAGTGATTTTTTTGATTGCTATTTCGTTGATTTCTGCTTTTAAATCACCATTTGCAATAGCAATTACTTTATCAACCGTTAAATGATCTATGCCGTATTTAAATTTCATCGTATCAAAAATGTTTTTAACAAAGTTATCCTTATTTTTGATGCTTACTAATATTATTTAATCTACTAAATAATAACTATGAGTTATCAAATAGAAATTAGACACATCAAATATTTTTTAGCAGTTGCAGAAGATTTGCATTTTAGAAAAGCAGCAGAAAGACTGTTTATATCGCAACCAGGTTTGAGTAAACAAATAAAGCAAATGGAAAACGATTTGGGTGTTGTGTTGTTTGAACGACATAACAGAAAAGTCTTATTGACAAGAGCTGGAGAATATTTAAAGAAAGAATTGGCAATTAATTTAAAAAATTTGGAGCATACTTTAAATCACGCAAAAATGTTGAATGACGGCAAAAACGGCGATTTGAAATTTGGATATGTAGGATCTGCAATGCAAGAAATTATTCCGAATTTATTAATGAATTTTAAAAGTGATTATCCGAATATTGTGTTTAGTCTAAAAGAAATGGACAATGAAAAACAAATAGAAGAATTGCTTTCGTATGATTTAGATTTAGGGTTTGTAAGGCTCGATCGAGTACCAAGAGGTTTGATAAGTAAACCTGTTTTAAAAGAATCATTTTGTTTGGTGTTACCAGAAAATCACTTAGTAAATGCTGATAATTTTAAAAGTTTAACGCAATTTAAACAAGAATCATTTATTCTTTTTGATCCCAAATACAGTTCGTCATATTACGAAAAAGTAATGCAGTTGTTTGATGAAAGTGGATTTTCTCCGATCGTTTCGCATAATACAATTCACGCTGGATCCATTTATAAGCTAGTTGAAAATAATTTTGGGATTTCTATCGTCCCTAAATCATTGGTAACTCAAAATAATCAAAAAATTAAATTTATCGAATTAAAAAAAACAAAACAAAAAACCACCCTGTCTGTGGTTTGGAATATTGATAATAGAAACCCGATTTTAAAAGAAATTGTAAAACTGCTTTAAAACAAAAAAACCACTCTAAAAAAGAGTGGTTTTTTGTGGTACCTCCAGGAATCGAACCAGGGACACAAGGATTTTCAGTCCTTTGCTCTACCAACTGAGCTAAGGTACCATTGCCTTAGCGGATGCAAATATAGTACTCCTTTTTTTAATCTACCAAATAAAATTGTAAAAAATCTGTTGTATTTTTGGAGTCCATTTAAAATGATAGGATGAATTTAATTATTGATATTGGTAATACAAGAATCAAAGCTGCTGTTTTTGAGAATGATATCCTGTTAGAAGTAGTTATTTTTGATTCTGACGAGTTATTTGAAAAAGTGGATTTTTTAACCAATAAATACACTATTGATAAAGGAATTATCTCATCAGTTAAGAATATTTCTAGAAATGTACTTGATCAATTAAATAAAAAGGTTTCTTTTTTGGTGCTTGATTCAGCAACAAAAGTGCCTTTTAAAAATTTATATAGAACTCCAAAAACGTTAGGAGTAGATAGAATTGCTTTGGTTGCAAATGCTGTGCAAAAATTTAATAAAAAGAATGTGTTAATTATTGATGCAGGAACTTGTATTACCTATGACTTTGTAAATGAACATAAAGAATATTTAGGTGGAGCGATTTCATTAGGAATTGAAATGAGGTATAAAGCACTGAATAAGTATACTTCTAAATTACCTCTATTAGAGAAAAATATTCCAATAAATTTTATAGGAAAAACTACAGAAGAGAATATTTATTCAGGAGTTAATAATGGAGTTTTAAATGAAATTAATGGCGTAATTAAGCAATATGAAAGAGAAAATTCATTTTTAACACTAGTTTTAACAGGTGGAGATACATATTTCTTGGCTAAACAATTAAAAAGTGGCATATTTGCCAATCCAAATTTTGTTTTGGAGGGTTTAAACACAATTTTGATATATAACAACAAGGAATGTTAAAGAAAATTTTCTATATTTTTTTATTATTTATTTCAATAAAAGCAACAGCTCAGAGAACTAATTCTTCTCCGTATTCTTTTTTTGGCATTGGTCAGCAATACAGTTCACAGACAGTAGAACAAGCAACTATGGGTGGTATTGGTATTGCTTTTAATGATGTATATCATTTAAATTTTTTAAATCCTGCTGCAAATGCAAATTTAAGATTTGCAACCTACTCTGTTGGGTTAAATGTGAATGATTTAACAATAAAAGATTTTTCTGGTTCACAGAAATCAACATCAACTACGTTATCTTATATTAATATAGGTTTTCCTATTGGTAAAAAATCAGGAGCTTCTTTCGGATTGAAGACAAATACGTCTGTAGGATATTCATTGCTAAATGTTGCTAATGACATCAATGGAGATCCTTTTGAAGCTACAAGATTTTACGGTTCTGGTGGAACTAATAAAATTTATGGCGCGTACGGAATTTCTATTACAAAAAACTTTTCAGTTGGATTGGAAGCTGAATATATTTTTGGAAAAACAGAAAACAACATATTGTCACAAAGATTAGGTACACAATTGGGTACTAAAAATAATGAGATTACAACTATTAGAGGTACAGGAGTTAAATTAGGATTGCATTATATAAAAGAATTAAAGAACAAATTGTTGTTTAATTTTGGAGCATCTTTTAAATTAGAGAACACCTTAAAAACCTCTGGTTCAGAAAATTTATATTCATTAAAGATTGCATCATCAACAGTAGAAATACCTAAAGATACTTTATATAGTAATGCTATTAATGGTAAAATAGTAAATCCTATGAAAACAGGGTTAGGTTTTGGTTTTGGTAAAGAAAATAAATGGTTTGCAGGAATAGAATATGAATTTCAAGATGCTTTAGGTTTGCAAGGGTCAATCTTAACAAATTCATCCTATAAATACAATAATTCTAGTAGGGTTTCTATAGGGGGTTTTTATTTGCCTAAAGACAATTCTATTTCAAGTTACTGGAATAGAGTAACTTATAGAGCAGGGGTTCGATTTGAAAACACAGGTTTGTTGGTGAATGGGACAAGTACTCCAGGGAATTTTACAAAAATTAAAGATTTTGGCATATCTTTTGGTCTAGGTTTACCATTAAAGAGTTTATCAAATCTTAATTTAGGATTTGAGTATGGAATAAAAGGATCAACAATAAACAACTTAATTCAAGAAAACTATTTTAACTTTAAATTAAGCTTATCTTTAAGTGCTTTTGGACAACAAGCTTGGTTTATACAAAAGAAAATTGACTAATTAAAAACAGATAGATGATGAAAAAAATTACTTTCATATTTGCAGCAATGGCATTGTTATTAAACACGAATGTTTTATCTCAGGTATCACAAGAATGCACCAATACTTATAGTTTGTTTAAGGGGGATGTTCAAACGAAGAGATATGACTCTGCATTACCTAGATTAAAACAATTAATGAAAGATTGCCCTAAATTATCAGTTAACATTTATAAGTTAGGTGATAGGTTAGCTAAAGACCAATTAAAAACCGGTGTAAATAAAGGGGAGTTTGTTGCGTTAACAAAAAAGATTTACGAGCAAAGATTACAATATTTTCCGCAAGATTTAGCTAAAGTGCATAGTGATTATGCAACGTTTTTAGCAAATGAAAATGTAGGTTCAGACGAAGAAATTTTTTCTTTATTAGAAAAAGCATATTCTTTAGACCCTACACGTATGGGGGTTAGAAATATTTACAAATATTTTCAAGGGGTAACAGATAGAAATAAAGATACAAATCCACAAAAGGTGTTTAACACTTATGATGATGTTATAGAATCTGTTGGAGAAAAGTTAGATTATTATGCTAAAAAACTAGCACCATTAAAAGAGAAAGAGGAAAAAGGAGAAAACTTAGAAAGAAGAGAGCAAGCTTTATTAAGAGCGTACTCTATTAATTCAAAAGCACTAGGTCAAGTAGGAGACGGATTAGATCAAATTATAAAAGAAATATCTACTTGTGAAAGGTTAATTCCATTATATACTGGTGAATTTGAGGCGAATAAAACAAACATTAAATGGTTAAATAGAGCAGTAAGCAGAATGTATACAAAAGAGTGTACAGATGAGCCATTATATGAAAAATTAGTAGAAGCTTGGGTAGCGGCAGATCCTTCGCCTAAAACATTGGTGTATTTTGCTGGAATTTTATATAAAAAAGGAAAAGAAACTGAAGCAATGGAATACTATAAGAAAGCTGTAGACCAAGAAACAGATCCTTTTAACAAAGCAGAAAACTTATATAAAATAGCTCAGTTATTTGCTAAAAAAGGTAGAAAAAGCGAGGCAAGAAGATATGCATATCAAGCTCTAAAAAATAAACCAAGTATGGGGAAAGCATACTTGTTAATTGCAGGTTTGTATGCTACTAGTGTAGACGAATGTGGTGTAAAAGAGTTTGATAAAAGAATGGTGTACACAGCAGCTTTGAATAAAGCAAGAAGAGCTGTGGCGGTAGACCCTAGTATTGCGTCTAAAGCATCTAAGTATATTAAGAATTATCTTTCTCAAGAACCATCTAAGAAATTAATTTTTACTGAAGGTATAAAACCAGGAACTCCTTATGCTATTAAATGTTGGATTGGAGAAACGGTAAAGATTCCTCAAAAATAAGAATGAATTTTAGTTCAAAGAAAATATTTAAAAACATTGTTGCTATTAGTATAGTGGCAATGTTTTTTTCTTGTACTAATAATTCAAACGAAGTAAGAACGTTTTTTACCGCTAAAAATTTACCTGTTGGTGTTGCAAAAGATTTTGCACATGTGTACAGAGATTCTGGACGAACAACATCGAAGTTGTTTGCTCTTTTATTAAAAGATTTTAGCAATAGAGAAAATCATCCATATAATGAGTTTCCTAAAGGATTAAAATTGATAACATTTGAAAACAATGGGAAAGATTCGATTACAATACTTGCAGATTATGCAATCTCATATTCTAAAACATTAATTACAGAATTAAGAGGGAATGTTGTAATTACAAATCATACAGATCAATCAAAATTATATACAGATCAGTTATTTTGGGATCAAAATACAGATTACTTTTTTTCTGAAAAGAAATTTAGACTAATTTCTCCAGACAACGACATTAAAGGAATTGGATTTGAATCTAAAAAAGATTTAACGAAATTTTTAGCAAAAAAACTATCTGGAGAACTAATTACAAAAGAGAACTAAGAGATGAATACACTTTGGAAATATTTACAATACGGGTATTTAATTATTGCAATTATCTTTTTGGTAGAAGCAGTGTTAGGTTGGAATGACGACAGAGAAAAATTTTATTTGATGCTAGGTTTTGCAGTTTTTATTACCTTAGTGTTTTTCTTTAAAAGATATTTTAGAAAAAAAGTACAATCTAAAAACAACCAGTAAATCTTTAGATGGAAACACAAATAGTAATAATTGTTATTACAATCTTACTTTCAGCATTTTTCTCGGGCATGGAAATTGCTTTTGTTTCTGCCAATAAATTACATATAGAATTAGAAAAAAAGAAAGATAATTTTATTTCTAAGATACTTGCAAAATTAACAAATAAGTCGTCAAAATTTATTACCACCATGTTGGTTGGTAATAATATTTCTTTAGTGATTTACAGTATTTATATGGGCGATTTTTTAGTGGGTTTTTTACCTGCTGATATGCTTAATGAATTTTCTATTCTGTTAATTCAAACCATTATTTCTACTTTATTAATTTTAATAACTGCTGAGTTTTTACCAAAAGCAATTTTTAGAATTTATGCAAACGAAGCATTAAAATACTTTGCAGTTCCAACTTATTTTTTCTACGTTATTTTTCATTTTTTCTCCTCATTTATCACCTTTATATCTGATTTCTTTTTGCGGGTGTTTTTTAGAACGAATAAAGACGAAGAACAAACAGAATTTAGTAGAGAAGAATTGGGTAATTATATAAATGAACAAATAGAGACAAGCAATGCTCATGATGTTTTTGATTCTGAAATTCAGATTTTTCAAAATGCTTTAGATTTTCATAAAGTAAAAGCAAGAGAAATTATGGTGCCAAGAACAGAAATGATTGCGGTTGAATTTCATGAGACCATTCCTAATCTAAGAAAGATATTTGTAGCAACAGGTTTTTCGAAAATTTTGATTTATAAAAATTCACTAGACGATATTGTTGGATATGTAAATGCTTTTGAATTGTTTAAAAAACCAAAAACCATTCGTTCTGTTATTTTGCCGATAGAAATTGTTCCAGAATCGATGATTATTCACGATGTTTTAAACAACTTAATTAAAAAAAGAAAAAGCATTGCTATTGTTTTAGATGAATATGGCGGAACATCTGGAATGATAACCGTTGAAGATATTGTAGAAGAATTGTTTGGAGAAATAGAAGACGAACACGATTCTCAAGAATTGCTCGAAGAGCAAATAAACGAAACTCAATTTCGTTTTTCGGCAAGATTAGAAATCGATTATTTGAATGAGGAATATGGGTTAAACATCCCAAAAGAAGAAGCTTACGAAACTTTAGGCGGTTTTATTATAGAACATACAGAAAACATTCCGGAGTTAAATGAAGAAATAAGAATTGAAAATTTTGTGATTAAAATTCTTAAAGTTAGCTCTTCAAAAATAGAAGAAATTCACTTCCAAATTGGCGATATAGAAGATTAGATTTATCTGTAAAAAATATCGTAAATAATTGTGGCTAAGCAGTTGCATTATTAAAACCGATATTGTATTTTCGCTCCCTGTTAATTAAATAAATAACGTATGGCAATTTTATCTAAAATTAGAGAGCGTTCAATGGCATTAATCCTAGTAATAGGATTGGCTTTGTTTGCTTTTGTATTAGATCCTTCAAGTATCCAAGATTTTTTCAATTCTACAAAAGTAAATACTGTTGGAGAAGTTAGTGGAGAAGTAATTTCAAGAAAAGATTTTAGCGAAGCGCTAGAAGCATATAAAGCGCAAGTTGGTAATAGACTTACAGATATGCAAGCTTCTAAAATAGTTTGGGACAATTTAGTAAGAGAAAAAATTTATCAAACACAATTAGCTGATGCAGGTATTACTGTTGGTGAGAATGATGTTTGGAGTGCTCTTATAGATAATCAATCAATAAAAACAGATCAACGTTTCTTAAACGCGGCTGGTTTGTTTGACGAAGGAAAATTAAAAGAATTTTTAGCATTGGCAAAAGATGACAATTCTGAGGTTTGGAATGCTTGGTCAGGTTTTATGGGGCAACTTAAAAGCGGATTAGAAACATCAACCTATAATAATTTAATTACTGCTGGTGTAGGCGCTTCTTTAAAAGAAGGAGAATTACAGTATCTAACAGATAATACAAAAATAACGTCTCAATATGTGTATGTTCCTTATGCAACAGTTGCAGATAGTTTAATCACTGTTACAAAATCAGAAATTGAAACTTACATAAAAGCAAATCCAGTAACATTTAAAGTAGATGCTTCAACAGATATTAAATATGTAAAGTTTGATATTGTTCCAACGCAAGGAGATTTAGATGCAATTAAAAAAGAAGTTGCAGGTTTATTAGAAGATAAAGATGGTGTAAAAGGATTTAAAAACACAAAAAATGATGCTGAGTTTTTTGTTGATAACGGTTCAGATTTAGCGTTAGACAATAGCTATAATTTTAAAAATACAGTTTCTGAAGTTATTGCAGACCAAGTTTTTAAAGGAAAAAAAGGAGATGTTTTTGGACCATATAGAGACAATGGTTTTTTTAAAATTTCTAAAATAAATGAGGTTGTTCAAATTCCAGATTCTGTTAAAGGAGTACATATTTTAATTCCTTTTATTGGCTCGGCTTCTGCTGGTTCAGATACGAAGAAAACAGCAGAGCAAGCAAAAGTATCTGCAGATAGTATTTTTAAATTAGTTAGAAGAAATAAAAAGAAGTTTGCAGCAATTGCTGATGAAATTAATCCTGACGGAACAAAAGGGAAAGGTGGAGATATAGGCTGGATTACAGCTAAAGCAGCTTTTTCTCTAGATCAAGATTTTGGAAACGGATTGTTTTTTAGTAAAAAAGGAGACATTAAAGTTGTAAAAACGAAGTTTGGATACCACATTATTAGAATTGATGAAAGTAAAAACAAGCAGCAAGCTGTAAAATTAGCAACTTTTGGTAGAAGAATAGAAGCATCACAAGCTACAGAAAATACTATTTTTCAGAATGCAGAAACATTTGCTTTAGCATTAACAAGCGGAGCAAAGTTTGATGATGTTGCAAAAGAAAAAGGAGTTACTCCACAATCTGGATTTGGTTTAAAAATGCTAGATGAAACTGTTCCTGGAATTGGGAATCAAAGAGAAATAATTAGTTGGGCTCATAAAAAAGACAACGAAGTGGGAGCTTTCAAAAGATTTGACACAAACAATGGCCATATTGTTGCGATAATTACAAATAAAACATTTAAAGGTCTAATGTCTGCTGCAAGAGCAACAAATACGGTGAGACCAATTTTAATGAATCAGAAAAAAGCAGCAATCATTAATAAAACAATGATTGGAGCAACTTTAGCAGATATAGCGAAGTCTACAAAACAAACTGTTAGAACAGCTTCTGCAATTTCAATGCAATCTCCAATTATTTCGGCTGTAGGATTTGAGCCTAAAATAGTAGGAGCAATGTATTCTGCAAAAGAGAACACATTGTTTAACAATGTAAATGGAGAAAAAGGAGTTTTTGCTTTTGTGGTTACAAAAAGAGAAGCGCCAATAGCTTTACCTAATTATGATTCTTATAGAAATAGATTAGCAAGTACTAGAAAAACACAGACAGGTTTAATCTATAATGCAATTAAAGACGCTGCTGAGATTGTTGATAATAGAGGAGCTTTTTATGGAATTGAGTAATTCCTGAAAATATTAAAACATAAAAAACCGAATCAATTAATTGATTCGGTTTTTTTATGAACTGTATTCTAATAAATTAATTATCCGTTCATCGAGATTAAAAACTCTTGATTGTTTTTAGAGAACTTAATTCGTTCGTTGATAAATTCCATTGCTTCCACAGGGTTCATATCAGCAAGATATTTTCTTAATACCCACATGCGTTGAACCATTTTAGCATCTAACAATAAATCATCTCTACGTGTACTAGATTTAATTAAATCAATAGCAGGGTAAATTCTTCTATTAGAAATATTTCTATCTAATTGTAATTCCATATTACCAGTTCCTTTAAATTCTTCGAAAATTACTTCGTCCATCTTAGAGCCAGTTTCTGTTAGTGCTGTAGCAATAATAGTTAAAGAGCCACCGCCTTCAATATTTCTTGCTGCACCAAAAAATCTTTTTGGTTTGTGCAACGCGTTTGCATCAATACCACCCGATAAAATTTTACCAGAAGCAGGAGCAACAGTATTGTAAGCTCTTGCCAAACGAGTGATCGAATCTAAAAGAATTACAACATCATGTCCACATTCTACCAAACGTTTTGCTTTTTCTAACACAATATTTGCAACACGTACATGTTTATCTGCAGGTTCATCAAAAGTTGAAGCAACAACTTCGCCACGAACACTACGTTGCATGTCTGTAACTTCTTCAGGTCTTTCATCAATTAATAAAACAATTTGATATACTTCTGGATGATTTGCTGCAATTGCATTGGCAACATCTTTTAGAAGCATTGTTTTACCTGTTTTAGGTTGTGCTACAATCATTCCACGTTGTCCTTTCCCAATCGGAGAAAATAAATCGATAATTCTTGTTGATAAAGAACTTCCTTTTTCTGCTAAATTGAATTTTTCTTGTGGAAATAACGGAGTTAAATGTTCGAAAGAAACACGGTCTCTAACAACATTTGGATTTAATCCATTAATTTTTGAGACTCTAATTAAAGGAAAATATTTTTCACCTTCTTTTGGCGGACGAACATTTCCTTTAACGGTATCTCCGGTTTTTAAACCAAATAATTTTATTTGAGATTGTGATACATAAATATCATCAGGAGATGATAAATAATTGTAATCAGAAGAACGTAAAAAACCATAACCATCTGGCATCATTTCTAAAACACCCTCGCTTTCTATAATTCCATCAAACTCAAAATCAGGATCTTTATAGCGTGTATTGCTTTTATTTCCTTTAGAAACTTTTTCTCTTGGTTGATTATTGTTTCTGTTTTTATTCTGATTGTTGTTCTGTCTTGGATTATTCTGATTAGAATGGACAGGTTTTTTAACTTCAACCTTTTCCTCAGTAGTTGTGGCAGCTTCTTTTTCTTCAGTTTTTTGAACTTCAGGTTTCGATTCTGCTACTTTTTCTCTCGGAGTTGGTTTTGGTTTTTGCTTGTTTTCTTCTTTTACAATCGGAGCCGTCTTTTCTTCAGTTTTTTGATGGATAACTTTTTTGACAACTCTTTTTCTTTTTGGTTTTTCGGCTTTTGGTTTTTCTTGATTTGCAAGATTCGCGGCCTGAGTATCTAAGATTTGATATACAAGATCTAATTTTTTTAATTGACTCGTTTTAGATAGTCCAATAGTTTTTGCAATCTCTTGTAATTCAGTAAGAGTTTTGGCTTTCAGTTCTGTAATTTCGAACATTTTTACATTGTTAAATTAATATAGTGGGATTTTTCTTAAGATAATTAAGAACTTTTGTATTAAATTTTTTTGGATCAGTATCGTAAAGCTTTATGCTAGTACTAGTGTGTAGTTGAATTATAAGCAAATATATGTAATTATTTTTAACTACAATGTTTCTTTTTAAAAAAAGAAAGTTTTACTTTTGTTGTCCAATCCATATTAATGATACAAAGAATTCAAACATTATATTTATTATGCGCCTCATTATTTTCTGGCGGATTGATTTTTGTATTTAGTTTATGGATAGAAAAATCGACAAAAATTATTTTTGCTCAAGATTTAATAAACGAAACAAGTTTACTTATAAAGACAATATTTTTTTCATATTTATTATCTGCCCTATTATCAGTAGTTGCCATCTTTTTATTTAAAAATAGACAACTACAATTTGTAATAGGTAGAATAAATATGTTAATTAACTTCTATTTATTAGGTGTACTTATATATGTGTCACTAACGATATCTGGAGAAGCGCAAGTTTCTGAGAAGGGTATTGGGATGTTTATTCCTATCATAGTTATTGTGTTGTTGGCTTTGGCTAATAAGGCGATAAAAAAGGATGAAGATCTCGTAAAATCTGTTGACAGATTAAGGTAAACCTAACATCTTAGTATATTTAGTGCGAAAAAGCCGAAGTTTGATACTTCGGTTTTTTAGTTTGTATAATTATAGGTGTATTATTGGCTTTTTGCGCATTTCTATTTTCGATAAAAAGGAAGAAAAAAATTAAGAGATTTATTTTTGTAGATTAGTGGTCTAAAAAATATTTAAAAAACATCACGTTTAACTAACAGTATATCAAATATTTATGAGTTCAACTCACGGAAAACCGTGAGAGGGGCAACTCACGGTTTTCCGTGAGTCGACTCACGGTTTTCCGTGAGGTATAAATACCCCATAAATGGGTATTGTATAAACTGTTTTTGTGATTTAAATTTGTAAAGTAATTAATTATGAAAGGAAAAATTAAAGTTCATGTCGCAGATGATCATATGATTCTGATAGAAGGAATTATCGCGATGTTAAATACTGATAAAGATATTGAGGTTGTTGGCTATTCATTAACAGGGAAAAAAGTTGTAGAATGGTTTAAAGCTAACGAAGCAGATATTTTGGTGTTAGATATTAATATGCCTGAGTTAGATGGTATAGAAGTGTTGAAAAAGTTTAATAAAAAGGAAAAACATCAAAAAATCATTATGTTATCTAGTTATGATGACGCTAAATTGGTTAAAGAGTTAACAACTTACGGAGCTGATGGTTTTATATCAAAAACAAGTGCAGGTGAGCATATTTTAAAAGCAATAAAATCTGTTTACAATGGAGATCCTTACTTTAGTGATGATATTAAAGAAGGGTTGTTTAATCTAGCGCTAGGGTATAATGTAGTTGAAGGTTCTAGGCCAGATTTTGATGTAATAAGTAGTTTAACGGAAAGAGAAATTGAAGTATTAAAACTGATAGTAAAAGAATATAGTACACAAGAAATGGCAGATCGGTTATTTTTAAGTGTCAATACAGTAGAAACGTATAGAAAAAATTTATTAAAAAAATTAAATGTAAAAAATGCAGTGGGCTTAGCAATGTTTGCCGTTAAAAATAAAATTATATAGAATTCTATTCCCCAAAATAGAATATTTCTGAAATCAAAAACTTATCCCCCTGAAAAAGAAATCCCCCAAGCCTATATAATTACGGTATTGCTATCTCACTCATTTTTATAATAACAAATAATTAAGTATAATCAAATTAAAATTTATCACCATGAAAAAACTAAGTGTAGGTATTTTAGCCATAGTTTTAGCTTTTAGTTTTGCTTCTTGTTCAACAAACGAAACAGGATTAGAAACACCTCAAGCACCTTTATTAAAACAAGTTCAATTAAAAAGAGATGCTTCTGGAGCATACTCTGTAGATTATGTTGTTGCGAGTAATACCTTGCCAGATGTTCATAAAAACATGAATTCTTTAATGAACGAAGTGCATTTAAACAAGGTAAGTCAAGATACCAAAGATCAATATAGAAATGATTTTATGCTAGATAATAATACATTACGTATTGGTTTTTTTGACAATGAGACTGGAAAACAAATGAAGTTTTCTATTGAAGATGAAAACATTACCTTTGCGAAAGGGAGCACTACAAAATTTTTAAAAGAATATAAATTGTCAACCAATAAAGATGGTTCTATTCAGCTGGATTTTGAAGTAAATAATAATATAAAAACAGAATTTGTTTTCAATAAAGATTCAGCAACTTATGAAGTGCATTTGTCTAAAGGAACCAGTTCTGATAGTAAATTTTCTAGAACATTAACTGTACCAGATACAGGTGTATTAAAGTTAGATTTTGTAAACCATAATCTACTAGGTAAAGGATTAGCAGAAAGTACTAGTACAATACCAAGAGTTATTATTGTTTCTAGTGAGTAAAATCATAACAAGTACAAGATATTAATGAGTAAAACGATTGAAAGATTATTTTTATTGGGAATCCTTTTTTTTTTTAATTTTCAATCAAAAGCGAACCCTAGCACTAAAGGAGAAACACGATTAAAACCTGTTTTTCCTTTAGTTGTATTACAAGAAAAAGATACTACCTATCTACAAGAATACCAACTTATAAAGCAATTATATGAAAAAGAAGATTTTACTACTGCTTTAAAGTTGGCTCTGCATCTAGATACAAGTTTAGAACAGAAAAATAGTGTAGAGATAAAATATGCAAACACCTTTTTAATTGGTAAAATTTTTAAAAAAAGAAATCTTCATCAAAAAGCATTAATCTACTATAAAAAAGCATTGTACCTGTTAACAGAAAATGAGCATTTTAAAGACAATAAGCCTTTTTTTTTAGACAAATCATTTGAAAGAGAGAAAAAAATAGCGAATACCTTATTAAATATAGGTAGTGAGTACTATAAATTAAATAAAAAAGACAGTGCCGCTATTTATTTTAAGAAAATCATAGATATTTCATCTTTAAATGACTTTCCAGACATTAAAGCATCTGGTTATACAAACTTATCAGCCATACAGTTGGAAAAAGAAAACTTTGTTTTGGCAAAAGAATATGCTTTAAAAGCCGTAGAAATTTATAAGAGCAACAGTAATAAACTCTCAGAAGCTAGTGCGTTAAACAATTTAGCGAACATTTATTTAGTTGAGAAAAACTATGCTAAGGCGAAAGAAATCTATACGAAAGCAATTGGGTTAATTAAAAATGATAAAAGTATTGTTGCTATTAAAAACAAAGAAGATTTATATTACAATTTGGCATATATTTTATATATGCAGAAAGATTATAAGGCGTATGAGTATTTAGATCAATCTTTTGTTTTTAAAGACACCTTAACAGCCAGAGAATTTAAAAGAATCGTTAAAGGGGTTTATGCAGAATATGAAGAGCAATATAAAGTAGAATTAGTAAAAAATCAAGTAGCCTTAAAGAAAGCGGAGGAAAAGAAAACGGCTTGGTTTTTTGGAATCTTAAGTTTGTTAATCATTATAATTTCTGGAGTTGTTATTTACAATTATAAATTGCGCCAAAAGAACTTAAAACTACATTTAGACCAAACCAAATTATCACAAGAAAGCAAGTTAGAAAAATTAAAGTCTGATTCTCAGGTGCGTATTTTAAACGCAACATTAGATGGTAAAGAAGCAGAGCGGAAACAAATTGCAGAAACATTACACGATAGTGTAAGTTCTTTATTGTCTTCTGCCAATTTGCATTTACAGGCAAGTAAAATGCAATTCAAAGAAAAAGCTCCTTTAGAAATTGATAAAACGCAAAAAATAATTATAGAAGCTTCTCAAACAATTCGAGATTTATCACATACGTTAGTCTCGTCTGTTCTTTTAAAATTTGGATTAAAATATGCTATTAAAGATATGGCAGAAAAATATTCAAATTCAAAAATTGAAATTAAAACGACTATAAAAAATGTAAGACGCTATCAACAAAGTTTTGAAATAAAAGCAAATAATATCATTCAAGAGTTGGTCAATAATATTTTAAAACACAGTAATGCCACAAAAGCAACTGTGCAAATGGAAGACAAAAAAGGAATTTTATTTGTAGATATACAAGATGATGGCGAAGGGTTTGACAAAACAGAAATTGCTAAAAAAGACGGATTAGGAATTAATCAAATCGAAGCTAGAATACAAATGATGAAAGGGAGATTTAGGATAGATTCTAATTCTCAAACAGGAACAAGAATTAAAATTGAATTGCCGATTTTAGAAAAAAAAGAAACTAGTCGCGCGTAGCCAATTCAATCACTTCCATATCTTTTATTTCTTTTTTATCAATCGTAAACCGAATCATTGTTCTTACTTTATGAAAACCATGATTTCCTGCAGCACCAGGATTTAAATGCAATAGATTTAGTTTTTTATCAAACTGCACTTTTAAAATATGAGAATGACCGCAAATAAATAATTGTGGCGCATTTTGTTGTAGTTCTTCTCTAACTCGTGGATTATATCTACCAGGATATCCACCAATATGAGTCATCCAAACAGTTACATTTTCAACTGTAAATTTGTTGTCTAAAGAGAATTCTAATCGCGCATCAGCAGCATCAATATTTCCGTAAACAGCACGCAAAGGTTTTAACGATTTTATAGTGTCGGTTACTTGTAAATTGCCAATATCACCAGCATGCCAAACTTCGTCAGCTTGTTTTACAAATTTTAAAATTTGTGTATCCATATAACTATGAGTGTCTGACAATAGAAGAATCTTTTTCACGTTTTAAAAATGCTAATAACAAATTAATTTATGTAGTTTTGATGTTAACAAAAGTACTGTTTTTTGAGATATTTTATAGAACTTTCATACCTAGGTAAAAATTATCACGGTTGGCAAGTACAACCTGACGCGAACTCAATTCAAGAAGAGCTTAACAAGGCGATAAGCACAGTTTTACAAGAAGAAATTAGTGTTGTTGGAGCCGGTAGAACAGATACAGGAGTTCATGCCTCACAGATGTTTGCACATTTTGATTCTGAGACAATATTGGATAAAAATATTGTTTTTAAACTAAATTCGATGTTGCCAGAAGATATTGTTGTGCATCATGTAGTAAAAGTTGCTGAAGAGAAGCATGCAAGATTTGATGCGCTTACCAGAAGTTATAAATATAGAATTTGGTTAGGAAGAAATCCATTTTTGCTAGAAACGACATGGCAATTATTTCATCAAAAGTTAGATGTTGATGCTATGAATGAAGCTGCTGAAATTTTGTTAGAATATGAAAATTTTCAAGCATTTTCTAAAGTAAAAACAGAAGTAAAAACGTTTAATTGTAAGGTAACAAAAGCAGTTTGGATTCAAGAAGGCAATCAACTTATATTTCATATAACGGCAAATCGTTTTTTAAGAAATATGGTCAGAGCAATTGTTGGTACGTTGGTTGATGTGGGAAAAAACAAAATTAATAAAGAAGATTTTAGAACTATTATTTTAAGTAAAGATAGAGCGAACGCAGGATTGTCAGTTCCTGCAAAAGGTTTATTTTTAACAGAAATCACCTATTAATTATGAGTAAAAAAGAGTCAGGGAAAGCATTTGACGCAAAAATATTTATGAGGATTTTAGGCTTTGCAAAAAGTTATAGAACTCATTTTATTGTTGCAACTGTTGCCGTAATTGCTACAGCATTTTTATCTGCTTACAGACCTTATTTATTGAAAGAAGCGGTAAAAGATTTTACGACCAATAAAAATGAAGATACCTTATTGTATTTTACATTATTAATGCTTGTTGTATTAATTGCAGAAGTGCTTTTACAAGTGTTGTTTATCTATTTTGCCAATTGGATTGGGCAACATATTATTAGAGATATGCGCGCCAAAATATTTAGACATATTCTACAATTTAAAATGTCGTATTTCGATACAACTTCTGTTGGAAGATTAGTGACAAGAGTCGTTTCTGATATCGAAACCATTGCAAGTTCTTTTAGTCAGGGTTTGTTTATGATTATTAGTGATATTCTAAAAATGGTGGTCGTAATTGTTGTCATGTTTTTTATGAACTGGCAATTGGCATTGATCGCCTTAGCGGTTTTACCAATCTTAATTTATGCAACCAAATTATTCCAAATTGCTATAAAATCTACTTTTCAAGAAGTGAGAACTCAAGTTGCAAATCTAAACGGATTTGTTCAAGAAAGAGTTACAGGAATGAACATCGTACAATTATTTAGTAGAGAAAAAATAGAGTACGAGAAGTTTATGAACATCAACGATAAACATAAAAAAGCACATATCAAAGCAGTTTGGTATTATTCTATTTTCTTTCCTGTAGCAGAAGTTTTATCTTCAATTGCCATTGGATTATTAGTTTGGTACGGTGGTTTGCAATCGGTAAATAATGTGGATGTTGAGCCTGGAGAAATTATGAGTTTTATTATGATGACGCAAATGTTGTTTAGACCTTTACGTCAAATTGCTGATAAATTTAATACGTTACAAATGGGAATTGTTTCAGGAGAACGTGTTTTTGGAGTATTAGACACTCAAAGTAGTATTGATAAAAACGGAACTGTTTTCGCAGAAAATTTACAAGGAAAAATCGAATTTAAAGATGTTCGTTTTAGTTATATAAAAGGCGAAGAAGTTTTAAAAGGAGTTTCATTACAAGTAGAAAAAGGACAAACGATTGCTATTGTTGGATCAACCGGAGCAGGAAAATCGACCATTATCAATTTAATAAATCGTTTTTATGAAATCAATTCAGGAGAAATTTGCGTTGATGGAGTTTCTGTAAAAGACTATGAAATTACTTCTTTGCGAAATCAAATTGCAATTGTGTTGCAAGATGTCTTTTTGTTTTCAGACTCCATTTTAAACAACATCACTTTAAAAAATGAAAACACCTCTTTTGAAGAGGTTGAAGAAGCTGCAAAACAAATTGGAATTCACGATTTTATCATGACGTTACCTGGCGGATATCATTACAATGTAAAAGAAAGAGGCGCCATGTTATCTTCTGGTCAGCGACAATTAATCGCATTTTTAAGAGCGTATGTAAGCAAACCAAGCATTTTAATTTTAGACGAAGCAACATCGTCTGTAGATTCTAATGCAGAACAAATGATTCAATACGCAACCGACACCATTACAAAAGGAAGAACATCCATTGTAATTGCACACAGATTGGCAACGATAAAAATGGCGGATAAAATTATTGTAATGGACAAAGGATTGATTGTTGAAGAAGGAACGCATCAAGAATTGTTAGAAAAACCAGATGGATATTATAAAAATCTGTACGACAAGCAATTTAGTAGTGTAGAAGCGGTTTAATTTAAATCTTCTTTGATTTTTTCTATCAACTCACTGTAATCTGAATACAAATCAAAAGTACCATCTTTGATATAAGAAATTTCACCAGTTTCTTCTGAAACTAATAAACACAGAGCATCAGTTTTTTCTGTAACTCCAATTGCTGCTTTATGACGCAAGCCAAAACGAGCAGGAATTTTTTCATTAGACAACGGTAAAACCACCCGAGTTGCCACAATAAAATTATCTCTAATAATAGTTGCGCCATCGTGTAACGGACTGTTTTTATAAAAAATACTTTCTATAATTGCTTCGTTTACAGCAGCATTCATCTTGTCTCCGTTGTTTCCTAAAAAATCTAGGTTATTTGTGCGTTCAATCACAATTAAAGCACCCGTTTTTGTTTTTGATAATTTGATACACGAATTTACAATTGTATCCACATCTGTTTCAGATTCAATTTCTGATTTTAAGAATTTCAATTGCTTTAAAAAACTTCTTTTTGATGAGAAATTTGTAGTTCCTATCATTAATAAAAACTTTCTAATTTCTTGTTGAAACACAATGATTAAAGCGATGACTCCACCACTTAATAAATAACCTAAAATTCCACTTAACATTTCCATTTTTAAAGCCTGCGTTACTTTCCAAATCAAGAAAATAAAAGCAATTCCTAAGAAAATATTAATGGCAACTGTACCTTTTAATAATTTGTAAATATAATACAATAATGCAGCAACTAGAAGAATATCTAGAATGTCTAAAATAGAAAAATCGATAAAGTCTAACATTGTTTTTTTTGCTGATGCTGTAAATGTACAGAAAAATTAAGAGAGTTGCTCAACAATTTTAATTGCTTCCATCGCTTCTTTTACATCGTGAACTCGCAAGATGTTTGCGCCATTTAACAGAGCAATGGTGTTTGCAGAAGTGGTTGCGTTTAATGCTAATTGTGCTGTGATTTCTAAAGGTTTGTACAACATCGATTTTCTAGAAATCCCGACTAAGATTGGGGAGTCCAAGTTTTTAAAAAGTGCTAAATTTTTCAATAATTCGTAATTGTGTTCGATGGTTTTTCCAAATCCAAAACCAACATCAATAAGTACATCGTTTACTTTTAGTTGATGTAATTTAGCAAGCTGCTCCGCAAAAAACGAAATCACTTCCTTCGTTAGATCTTCATATTTCGGGTTTTTTTGCATGCTTTGTGGAGTGCCGAGCATGTGCATGATTATATACGGAACTTGTAAGTCTGCAACCGTTTTAAACATGTTTACATCCATTTTTCCGCCAGAAATATCGTTGATGATTGCTGCGCCAGCTTCCACAGTTTTTTTAGCGACGGCACTTCTAAAAGTATCCACAGAAATAATAATTTCTGGATAATGATGTACTAATAACTTTATAATTGGAACAATGCGTTGCAATTCTTCTTCTTCAGAGATATGCATTGCGCCAGGTCTTGAAGAATACGCGCCAACATCAATAAAAGTGGCACCTTCAGAAAGCATTTTTTCTACTTTTTGTAAAATGTCAGTTTCGTTTTTATACGAACCGCCATCAAAGAAAGAATCTGGCGTAATATTTAAAATCCCCATCACTTTTGGAGAAGAAATATCAATCAGTTTGCCTTTACAATTTATCGTCATTTTAACGTACAACTTTATTTATAACGTGCGATTTTTCTGGAGCTTTATACGCGTACATTTTTGCTAACAAACCATCAACAGTTGTATCTACCAATAACAATTCTCGGTTTTGTGGTTTTAGATATCCTTCTTTTACCATCACATCTAATTGTTGTAATGTGTGATTAAAAAATCCATTTACATTTAAAATTCCGATTGGTTTCTGTTCGATGTGTAATTGTCCTAAAGTCAATGCTTCAAACAACTCATCTAAGGTTCCAAATCCGCCAGGCAACGTAATATATCCATCAACCAATTTGCTCATAATTACTTTGCGTTCGCTCATTTTTTTGGTGATGATCAGCTCAGTAACTTCTCTGTGAACCACTTCTTCTTTTTCTAATAACTTCGGAATCACACCAATAACATTTCCTTTTTCAGCAAGAATTGTATCTGCAATAATTCCCATCATTCCAATTTTTCCGCCGCCATAAACCATTGCAGTGTTGTTTTTTACAAATGCTTTTCCCAACTCAATGGCAGCTTCTTTATAAACAGCATTAAATCCAACACTAGAACCGCAAAAAACAACTATTTTTTTCATCAAAGAGATTTGTAAAATTCATGGTAAAAATAAACGAAAAGGATGTAAGATTTACTATTTTTACGGAGATATCAGAAAAATAATTAAATAAAAAGCAATCAAAGATTGTTTTTACAAAAATACTTTTTACCATAAAGAATGCAAAACACCTCAAAACAATACAATGCTGTAGTAGAAGAATGTAGAAGTTTGTTCATTAAAAAAATGAGCGATTATGGTAGCGCATGGCGAATTTTACGTTTACCATCGTTAACAGATCAGATTTTTATCAAAGCACAACGCATTCGGCAATTGCAAGAAAATGATGTGAGAAAAGTTGATGAAGGTGAGCGAGGTGAGTTTATCGGAATTGTCAATTATTGTGTAATGGCGTTGGTTCAGATTGAATTAGGAGTTGTTGAAAATCCAGATATTTCTACAGAAGAAGCAACAGGATTGTACGACAAACACATTGCAACCACCAAAGAATTGATGGAAAATAAAAATCACGATTATGGCGAAGCTTGGCGAGATATGCGAATTTCTAGCTTAACAGATTTGATTTTGCAAAAACTATTGCGCGTAAAAACAATTGAAAATAATAAAGGAGAAACATTGGTTTCTGAAGGGATTGATGCCAATTATCAAGACATGATTAATTATGCAATTTTTGCGATGATTCATATGGGGAAATAAGTTGCAAAGGTTCTAAGGTTCAAAGTGGCAAAGGCTCAAAGGCTCAAAGTTGTTGTCACTTCGAGTGTTTTTCTGTCATATCGAGCGGAGTCGAGATAAAAAGAAAAAGGATTGAGAAGTTTTTAAAATAAGTTTATGAAAAAGTTTGTTTTGCTAGTTTCAATTGTACTTTTTATAAGTTGTGCTAAAAATGAAACATCAACTTTTAAAGAAATGAAAGCTGATACATTATTATCAGCATCATTTTCGACTTCTGAATTAAAAGATTTAGCAAAGATTGTGGATTTTTTTGAAGAACAGATTTGTAATAATGAGAATATAAAAAACAAAGAAAAATGTTATAATAGTTTTTTGAAGCGTGATTCAATAAGGATGGTTGATGAAAACATGATGAACACTTTTGATTATAAAGAGCAAGAAAAATTATATTCAAAATTATCACGACCTTTTTTTAATGAGTTTTGGGAAGAAGGAGCTGGAACACAATTTCCAGATAGTGAAAATGAGGTAAAATATAAATATTATCACCTTAAAGTGTTTGATAATAAAAGTATAAGTAAGTATGCTAAATTTGTAAAAACATTTTCAAAAGAAAATAAATATATTGAAGGGTATTTTGAAAGATTTCAAGTAAGTGGAGATTTTTATACTCCTTCAACACCAATACTTTTAATATTTTACTATAAAAGATTTAATAAAGAAAATATAAAAATAAGATTAATTTATGCTTTTCATTATATAAATATAAATGAAGAGAATATGAAACCAATCTTATATAGAAATAAAAAATTATGAAACTACTAGTACACATTTCAAGAATCTTTGTCGGAGCGATGTTTGTCTTTTCTGGCTTTGTAAAATTGGTAGATCCAATTGGTTCTCAATACAAATTCGAAGAGTATTTTAGTCAAAGTGTGTTGGATATGGAATATTTAATTCCGTATGCATTGGCATTTTCTATCATTTTAATTCTAGCAGAAATTATGCTGGGAATCATACTATTATTAGGTAATAAAGCAAAAATAACTTTATGGAGTTTACTCGTTTTATCAACCATCTTTTTGTTCTTAACTTGGTATTCTGCCTATTACAATAAAGTAACAGATTGCGGTTGTTTTGGCGACGCCATCAAATTAACTCCTTGGGAAACCTTCTACAAAAATGTACTTTTAATTGGGTTAATTCTCTTAATGCTTTTTAGAGCAAAAGACATCAAATCTATATTTTCTGTAAAAGTTTCGCAAGCAATTACGATCTTGTTTTTTGCCTCTTTTTTATACACAACTTATTACGTTTTGGTGCATTTGCCAATTATCGATTTTAGACCTTATGCAATTGGAAAAAATATTACAGAAGGAATGAAATATAAAGATGATGGTGAACTTCCTAAAATTCATGATTTCTATTTAGAAGATGCTCAAGCAGATTTAGCACCAGAAATTTTAGCAAAAAACAAAGTCATTTTAATTATTGTGCATTCTTTAGATAAAGCAGACAAAAACGGATTTAAAACGATCAAAGAATTTGCTGATAAAGCAATTGCAAAAGGATATTCTGTCTATGGAGCGTCAGCTTCTTTTACAGATGAATTGTTATTAGCAAAAGAAAAATACGAACTGCCATTTGATTTTCTGTTTTGCGACGCAACAACGTTAAAAACAATGGTAAGAGCAAATCCAGGGATTATGATGTTGCAAAAAGGAACAATTATAGGGAAATGGAATTGGCCGGATGCAGATAAAATTAAGCTAAAATAATATGAAACAATTACTACTTGTTTTTATTGGCGGCGGATTTGGAAGCGCATTGCGTTTTTTATTTAGTAAATTCTTAAATAATTCTGAAACTGGAATTCCGTACGGAACATTTTTAGTAAATATTTTAGGAAGTTTATTCATCGGAATTATTTTGGGTTATGCTGCTAAAAACGAAGCGTTAACAGAAAATCATACCTTGTTGTTAGCAACAGGGTTTTGTGGCGGTTTTACAACTTTTTCGACCTTTGCTTATGAAAATCATGTGTTTTTAAAATCAGGAGATTTTACAAGTTTTGCATTTTATACGATTGCCAGTTTTGTTGTTGGATTTTTAGCTGTTTTTGCAGGAATTTATATTGTAAAATAAATAGCATTTCGATACAAATTAGAGTTTAAATGTCATTTCGACAGAGAGAAGAATGAACGACGAGAAATCTCATTAGTTGAGCTCCGTCAAATAATAAATAGAAAATGAACGAAGTAGTACAGTATAAAAGTGAAGAAAATCATGCAATAATTACCATTGCAAACGGAAAAGCAAATGCTATTTCTCATGAAGTCATAGAAGGCTTAAACGCTAGTTTAGACAAAGCTTTAGAAGAAAATAAAATTGTTATTTTAACAGGGCAACCAGGAATTTTTTCTGCTGGATTCGATTTAAAAGTAATGACAAAATCACCTGAATCTGCAAAGGAACTGGTCACAAAAGGTTCGAGACTGTCATTGAGAATGTTATCATTTCCAAAACCAATAATTGTTGCTTGTTCTGGTCATGCAATTGCAAAAGGCGGATTTTTATTATTGTCTGCAGACTATAGAATTGGAGTAGAAGGAGATTTTAAAATTGGATTGAATGAAGTGATGATTGGTATGACGATGCATCACGCAGGAATTGCTATTGCTAGAGCAAAATTATCACATATTTATTTAGATAGAAGTGTAAATAATTCTGAAATCTATAACCCAAAAAATGCTATAAAAGCTGGATTTTTAGATGTAATTGTTCCAGAAAATCAATTATTGCCAACAGCAATTAAAGTTGCTAACATGTTTTGTCAATTAAACGAAAAAGCACACGCAACAACAAAACTAAAAGTAAGAAAGCCTCATTTAGAAGCAATAGAAAAAGCAATAATAAAAGATTTAGAAGATGACATTGAAATAAATATTTAATTTTTTTTGGTTGTTGTTGTTGTTGTTGTTGTTGTTATTATATTGTACCTTAATAACTTAAAAAAAAATATCATGAAGAAAAAATTTTTAAATTTATCGCTTTACCTATTTGCCTGTTTCTTTTTATATAATTGTCATAATTCTTTTGACGAAGAAATTGATGCTTTAAAAATAGAAGAGGTTATTAACCTTAAAAAATCTAGTCAAAAATTAGCATATAGTCTTTTGACTGAAAATGAGAAACACATATTATGGAATCAAAAGCTGAATTTTATACTTAAAAATGAAAAAGCTGCTTTAAATAATGATCAAACTGCTTTTGTAAAAGAGTTAATAAACGAGCTTAATCCTTCGTTCTTTAAAAAAGATTTAAAAGAGAATAATATAGAAAATTATTACAAGTTGCTTAAACAAGAAGAAAAAGCAAAAACATTATTTTCTGATGAAAGTTTAAGAAATTATTTTTCAAACATTAATTTAACTAATGCTAATGATATTACAGCTAAGAATATTATAATTAAAGATATTACAAATAAAGCAATAGTTGATGAAGGTGAATATTATTGTGATTGTAGTAGAGAATCAGATTGGTGTCCTTGGGGTTCGAACTGCTTTGTTTGGTTTTGTAAAAAGCCTACTATTGGATGTGGTTGGCTTTTATCATATACCTGTAACGGAATTTGTGCACATTAAAAAAATATATTATGAAAAAAATAAAACTTATATTTTTGTTATTAATAGCAAATTCAATATTTTATTCTTGTGATAAAGTAAATGAGTATTTTAGAGAAGCTCCTGTGGTGGAATATTCAAAAATGACGTATGACTTTGGATCTATTACTATGAAAGACACTATAAATTACACTTTTAAAATAAAGAATATATCTAAAAATGATTTAATTTTAGAAGATGTGCAAAGTAGTTGTAGTTGTACAGTTACTAATTTTACAAAAAAAAATGTAAAATTGAATGAGTTTGCAGAAATCAAAGTGATGTATGTGCCAATTGAAAAAGGGAAAGTAAAACAGGACATTGTATTAGTTGCTAACACTAAACCTCGTTTTACAATCTTAAACTTGATAGGTTCTGTGAATTAAAAAAAGATTAAATAAAAAGTGGTAACAAATAAAAGCAACATAAATTTTTTATGCTGCTTTTTTAATGCTTTTTATAGGCTTTAACTCCAGCAAGAATTTCTACAGAAAGCGTATTTTCTTTTGGTGTTAACGGGCAAGAATAACGATCGCTATACGCACAATACGGATTGTAAGCTTTGTTAAAATCGATAAGAATAGTTCCGTCTAGCTTTTCATCTGTAGTGTAAACATCAATATAACGTCCACCGCCATAAGAACTTTTTCCGCTTGTTTTATCTGTAAAAGGGAAAAACAAATAATTAATATATTGCGGGTCTCTTTCTATATCTTTACTTTGATAAATCGGAATTTTTTGTTCTTTGCCGTCTAAAGTAAAGGTAACAGTTCCATATTTTATATACAAAGGTCTTCTTTCTTTTGTCGTTTTCATTTCAAAAACAGGCGCGTTTACAGTTTTTTCTAATTTAGCAACAATTCTGTATTTTTTATTGATTGGATAAAAATCTAACTTTTTAAAAGTTTTTAAGTCTTCTTTTGTCAATGGAGATTCACTCTCGTCTAAAAATTTTAAATTTTCTTCGTATTGAAACTCTTTAATTTTGCTAACGTAATCGTCTTTTTTTGCTTTGTTGCAAGAAATAAAAAGGCATAAAAAGAAAAGAATAGAAATGTTTTTCATGATAAAAGAATATTTTAAAAAATAAAAATACAGTTTTTACAATTATTTATGTAGATTTATCGCATCAAAAAAACAAGAAATGAGAATTGTCATTACATATAGATGTCAGAAGTCGATTAAAAGTCGAAAAAATCGGGTGTCTAATGTATTATAATGATAGCAACATATAAAGTATTATTATTTAGAGTCCGACTTCACAGTCGGACTTTTTATTTTTAATGAAACTTCAATTCTATTTAGAATTGATTAGATGAATTAATTTGAAAATGTCACCTTGAGCGGAGTCGAAAGGTAGTTTGAGGGTCAAAATGAAAAACAACATCAAACGATAACCAAAAAAATGAAAAAATTGTATTTTAACTACATCAATACTTTTAGAGGACTTTCTAAAGAAGTTTGGTGGTTGGCGTTGATTACTTTAATCAACAGAGCCGGAACCATGGTAATTCCATTTTTGTCTTTGTATTTAATAAAAAGTCTAAATTTTACTTTAGCTGATGTCGGTTGGATTATGTCTTTCTTCGGATTGGGTTCTGTTATGGGTTCTTGGATTGGAGGAAAACTCACCGATAAATTTGGCTATTATAAAGTGATGTTTTTTAGTTTGATAGGAACTGGATTAGCATTTTTTGCCATGCAGTTTGTAACTACTTTTACTGGTTTTTGTGCTGGTATTTTTGGATTGATGTTAATTGCTGATATGTTTAGACCTGCAATGTTTGTGGCATTGAGTTCGTATAGCAAGTCAGAAAATAAAACCCGTTCAGTAACACTTATTCGTTTGGCAATTAATTTAGGTTTTTCTGCCGGACCCGCAATTGGAGGTTTAATTATTGCATCCATTGGATATTCTGGATTATTTTGGATTGACGGAATTACGTGTTTCTTAGCAGGAATTTTATTGCTGCAAGTTTTAAATCCGAAGAAATCAAAAGTGTTGGATGAAACAAAAGCAGTAAATCCGATATCCGCATATTCAGACAAAGCATTTTGGATTTTTTTAATAGCAATGATGTTGTTTGGTGCTGTATTTTTACAGTATTTTTCTACAATGCCGTTGTATTATAGTAGCGTTCATTTTTTAACAGAACAAGAAATAGGTTTGTTATTAGGAATGAATGGTTTTGTGATTTTTCTATTAGAAATGCCGTTGATCAAGTGGTTAGAAAATTCAAAATATACGAAAGTTGGATTGATGTTGTTTGGAGGAATATTAACAGCATTAAGTTTTGTTGTGTTATTGATTTCTACTTGGACAGGCATTTTAATCATCGGAATGTTTTTAATGACCGTTGGAGAAATGATCGCTTTTCCGTTTTCAAATGCATTTGCAATGGAACGAGCAAAAAAAGGAAATCAAGGAGAATACATGGCACTGTATAGCATTGCATTTTCTTTTGCACACATTTTTAGTCATAATTCAGGAATGCATTTAGTAAGTGCAATTGGGTTTGATTCAACTTGGATTATAGTTGCAGGAGTTGCTGTACTTGCAGCGTTTTTTATGTTTCTGTTGATGCAGATTCTAAAAAAATAAAAAGCACAAACAAGATAAGTTTGTGCTTTTTATTTGAAGTTCTTTTAACAAAATTATTGTTTTATTGCTTTTTCAAAAGCATCTTTTCCACCAACAATAGGAATTGTAATTGAAGTCCCATTCAAATCAACCGTTAATTCGGTTCCAGGTTTTGGTAATAAAGTAAAATTAGTATCACTAGAAAAAATCATCAATCCAATTTGTTGTCCTTTTTTAATAATTTGATCATCTGGTTGTAAATCAAAAGTCATTTTATAAAATTTTCCAGGCTGTAAAGGGTTGCTTCTGCGCAACGATTTGTAGTTCTGTAAATCTGCCCAACCACGAGTAATAATATTATCTGTAATTTTTACTCGACCTTCATTCCAAGGTAAAGAAACCATCCAAATTGATAAATTTACTGCGGGTTTACTACTTGCCACTTTTACAGTTATAGAAGTCAATCCAGAAAGATGAATATCTTCTTTTAAAACAGGAGTAACATACAGCAATCTGTTTTTAGAATTTGAAGCTTTTGCCAAGTCGATTCCAGAAAAATTATAATCGTCAACCAAAGTTTCATTTACATTCTTGCTTGCTTTTTTGTCGGATAAATTTCCAGCAGTTAATCCTCCTTTTTGTAGATGTAACGTAACGGGTTTTGCATCAGGATTTGGATACTCTTTGTACGGAGTTGGTTGATCTCTTGGGTCGTTTTCTCTAACAATCCAAGCTTTTGCATCGTTTTCTACACCGTTATCGATTCCGTGTAAATAATGTGTAAACCAGCGATTCATCATTTTCATTGGCGGTGGTCCACCGTGCCCGTTTTGATGATAAAAAATTTGGGTTGGCAATCCCATTTCTTCGGCTCTTTTGTAAATTCTATAACTGTGTTCTGGCATCACATTCCAATCGTTAAAACCATGCGACATTAATAAGGCAGCTTTCATTGGTTTCATGTCATTTAAATAATCTCGTCCCGCCCAAAAATCATTATAATCTCCAGTAATTCTATCCATTCCATTCGCCATTTCTGTATCGCGAACTACTTTATTATTATGAGCTCTATTTTCTTCTTTTCCGCTATGAATAAAATCATATAAAACATCAATGTCTTCTCCTAAATATCCGCTAGGAGAACGTACCAAACCATTTGATCTGTAATAGTGATAATACGAAGTATTTGGAGCGATAGGAATAATTGCTTCTAATCCTTTAACACCAGTTGTTGCGGCTGCTAACGGAATTGTTCCGTTGTACGAAGTTCCTGTCATTCCCACTTTTCCGGTAGACCAAAATGCGGTTACCGTTTCAGTTCCTTCTCTTGTTGTAAATCCTTTTGCTCTTCCACACAACCAATCAATGACTGCTTTTGGAGCTAAAGATTCATTATCGCCACCAACAGTTGGAGAACCATCTGATAAACCAGTTCCAGGAGATGAAGAGTGCACTACAATATATCCTCTAGGAACCCAAGTGCTTATTTGAGAGTTTGAAATAATTGGACGTTTTCCTGTTCGGACTACTTCAACATGATTTCTTGGTTTTGGTTGCTCACCAAGCTCTTGTTTTACATTCCAAAATATGGGTGCATTTCCTGCTGTTCCTGAATAATACGGACTCGATTCATACACTATTGGTAATTTTAATCCTTCAGTTTCTGTTTGTTTTGGTCTTGTTACATCTACATGCATTCTGTCCAATCTTCCATCGCCATCAGTGTCAAAAGTAGTTTCTACCCATAAATCGGTTCGAATCCAGTTTTTAGGATCCTTAAAAGCTTCTACAATTTGCGCTTCACCATCTTTA
Organism: Polaribacter huanghezhanensis; assembly: GCF_030444335.1. Lineage (NCBI taxonomy): Bacteria > Pseudomonadati > Bacteroidota > Flavobacteriia > Flavobacteriales > Flavobacteriaceae > Polaribacter > Polaribacter huanghezhanensis. The sequence continues at coordinate 1,457,211 of NZ_CP128595.1, forward strand.
AAAACAGGAACCGCTTTTTCTTGCGCTTGTACTGTAATCGTAAAAACAAATAACGCTAAAAACTGAATTTTAAATTTAATTTTCATGTTATAAAAGTTATTTTTTGTTTTTTTCTTCTCCAGGATGATATGTAGCTTCTGCTCTTTTTAACACATCTTCTCTATAATATGCAACATCTTTAAATTGTTTGTCGGCATACCGTTGTGACTGATCAGAAAAATGTGGAGATTTTGGGTCTCCGCTTTCTCCACCAGCCAACATAGTTTTAGCTTTTACTTTATCTCCAAATTCTACTACGGCTACAAAACTGTTTCCAGAAGTTCCGTATTGACGTTTGGTGTCTTTTCCAAAACGAGTTCCGAAAGAAGCCAAAGCTCCCCAAGAACTAGAAGCCATTCCAACAGCGATACTTGGTTTTGCATCGTTAAAATCTTGCTGGATTTTTCCATCATTACGTTGGTAACGATTAAATTCTCCCCAAGGAGTTTTCCAAGAACCAAAATCTGCTTTTAACTTTTCTAAACTTTGCTGAAAAATTTCTAAACGTTCTTTATAACTAGCAGTTTTACTCATATATTCAAATCGTCCCATTCTACTGATTCTTTTATTTCCATCCATTCTCGGAATTTTTCCGGAACTATAATAAGCGTTTATGTAGAATTGAGCCAACGTCATTTCAACAGAATTTACAGCAACTTTAAAATCCCATTTTTTTAATAAAGCAATGGCTTCTCTTGCTTCTTTGCTTTTTACACGAGATTTTTTTGCAGCTTCTAACAATCCAGAAATTAACATATCTGCTCCTGGCAGATACGGATCGTAGGCTAAATCTATTAAAGAATCTAGGGTTAAACCTGTTGCTTTTGTAAGCAGCGGAATTGCATGAATTCCTCTAAAGTTTTCAGGAAAAGAATACATGTAGTTTGGGTAATTTTCTTTTTTCGGACTGTATTGCAAAGCACTTGTAAATGGAGTAGAATTACAATTCTGAATCCAGCCATTTGGTGGATTTAACACCATAATATTATCTTCTAAAGGATGCAATCCTTGCCAATCTGTTTTCGGATTGCTTCCGTCTACAGGTTTTGTATAATCAAAACGAACATCTCTTTTCGGAATAAAATTTCCGTGATAATACGCAATTGTTCCGTCTGCATCAGCATACACAGTATTGTTTGATGAGTTTGTTCTGATATCCATCATTTCATAAAACTCTTTATGATTTGATTTTTTGGTTCTTGTAAAAGATTGTGTCAACGCTTTTATGGGACTCCACATTAAGGCGGTTGTGACCCATTTATCGCCATTTGCATGTGTAATTGGTCCGTGATGTGTTCTATACGTCATAAAAGATTTTTCTTTGATTCCGTTTGCAGAGGCATATTTTACATGGACTTTAATAGAATCCATCGGACGAACTTCATCACCATATTTATACGAAGTTTTAGCACCATTTTTTACAACTGTTTCTTCAAATTCATCAATTATATCTGTTCCTGTTGATGTGTGCATCCAACCCGTTTTGCTATTGAATCCTTGATAGACAAAAAATTGCCCCCAAGTTACAGCTCCGTAAGCATTTAACCCTTCTTCGCTAACCATATGCACTTCGCCTCTAAAAAAGAAAGAAGTATGCGGATTGATCAACAACATTGCGTTGCCAGATTTTGTTTTAGATCCCGCAATTGCAAATCCGTTGGAGCCTCTTGGTTCATCATCTTTTAAGCGAATTAAACCGTTATCTACAACAGCCATTTTATTTTGAGGATCGTAAAAATCTTTTATTTTTGTAGTAGAAACTCTTTCGATATCTCCACCAATAGAACCTTCGCTAAAATACATCGGCATCCAAGGTTCAAAATGTGTAAGTAGTTTTGGTGTTACTTCTGGATTTTTTGCCAAGTAATAATTCAATCCATCAGCAAAAGCAACACATAATTTTTGTAACCATGCTGGACTGTTTTCAAAATTTTCTTTGGCTTCTTTTTCGGTCATGTATAAACGAGCACGCAAATCGCTGTACAACGATTTTTCTCCTTCAATTTCTGCCAATCTTCCAATGGCCCAAATATAATTTCGTTCTACACGATTAAAATCGTCTTCTGCTTGTGCATATAACAATCCGAATACAGCATCCGCGTCTGTTTTTCCGTACACATGTGGAACGCCAAAATTGTCTCGAATAATTTCTGTGTTTTTAGCGTGTTGTTCCCAGCGTTTTTGTTCTGTTGATTTTTTATCGTTTGTGCAACTTGCAAGCACAATTAATGAGAGTATAAATAGTTTTTTCATTTCTTAGTTTTTAAGTACCGTAAATTCTATTGCAGAATCTGTAAATACAGTATGTGTTTGTGTTTTAAAATCTGTTGCATCAGCTTTGTAGATGTTGTCTACATAGGTTTGCGGATTTAAATCAATCAGAGGAAACCAAGTACTTTGTACTTGAATTTGTAATTTATGTCCTTTTTTAAAGGTGTGAAAAACATCTTGTAATGTAATATTTACATTGGTTTTTCTGTTAGGTTTAAAAGGTTCTGGTTTTGAAAAACTATTTCTAAAACGGCCACGCATCACTTCGCTACGAACCATTAAATGGTAATTACTCATTTTTAAATGCGATTGCATATTTTTATTGTTGTTTTTTGTATCTTTTGGATGTACGTCAATTACTTTTACAATCCAATCTGCTGCAGTTCCGGTTGTTGCCACTTTTAGTTTTGCTAAAATATCTCCAGCCAAGGTAAAATCTTCTGTCAGTACACCCGTTTCAAAAACCAATACGTCTGGTCTTCTTGCTGCAAAACGTTGATCATCTGTCATGTATTTTCTTGGGGTAAAAACCGTTTTAATATCTTCAGAATACGGAACAGGATGTTTGATATCGCTAATAAATTTAATTGCTTTTGTACTTTTCTTGTTCGCAGTTAATTTTTGATTGTCAGATAAAAACCAATCTTCTTTTACCGCTTGTTTTGGTGGCCAAACATCAAAAGAACTCCATTCTTTTTTTCCAGAATCAAATACGTAGGCTTCTGGCAATCCAGAATTTTTATCGCCATTTCCTTTTAAGAAATGATTAAAGAATTTAGATTCTACGTCTTTTTGGAATTTTAACGAAATTGAATCTCCGAAATAATAGTTTCCAACAATATTTTTTACGGTACTTCTAGACCATCCACCGTGATCCCAAGGTCCAAAAACCAACGTGTTGTAGTTATTTGGTTGGTGTTTTTCAATTGCTTTATAAGTTGCTAACGGTCCGTACAAATCTTCAGCATCAAATTCTCCTGCAACAAGCATTGTAGCAACTGTTGAAGGAACTTTATCTAAATGTTGAATAATTCCTTTGCTTTGCCAAACAGAATCATAATTTGGATGATCTACAAGTTCTTTCCAAAAGAAATCATCTATTTTGTTATTGTTCTGCGGACTTAAATTATCAACCGTTTCTTTTCTAAAATATTTGTTTAAATTTTTTAAAGGACCAGCATCTAAAAAGAATTGATATTGGTCTTGAGAATCCATTTTTGGCAGTGAGTACCAAGCCGTATCGGTTGGCTGATCTTTATACGCGCCGAACAAAGAAACGGCTCTAAAATAACTCAATAAAAAGGCGCCATTATGATGGAAATCATCAAAGAAAAAATCTGCAATAGAAGCTTGTGGAGAAGCCGCTTTTAATGCTGGATGCGCATCAATCGTAGAAACGGTTGCGTAATGTCCAGGATACGAAATACCCCAAGTTCCAACTCGGCCATTATTATTATCTACATTTTTAACCAACCAATCAATGGTGTCATAAGTGTCTGAGGTTTCATCCGATTGATTCTTCTTTTTATTAGGAATATATGCACGCATATTATCGTAGACTCCTTCGCTCATCCAACGTCCACGAACATCTTGATAGACCACAATATTTCCTTCTTTCATTAATTGTGTATTCGGACTAATTTTAGTTTTAAATTTTCCTTCTCCATACGGCGCACAACTATAAGGTGTTCTTTGCAATAAAATTGGATAGGTTTTGCTTTGGTCTTTCGGAGCGTAAATTACCGTGAATAATTTGGTTCCGTCACGCATTTCAATGCTAACTTCTTTTTTTGTGTAGTTGTCTTGAACGTAAGTGTTTGGTTTTTTTATATCCTCTTTTGAGCTAGTTTTGCAACTGCTAATTAAGGTGATAAAAAAGAACGATAAAAGGGTGTAGAAAACTTGTTTTTTCATGATATAAATGAGGTTGATTATGAAGTAAATCTACAAAAGAAAATACATTTAAGAATCATCAAATATGGTTAAATTGAATTTTAATACATTTATCGAATCATAAAGTCAATTTTACAATGAAAAATATCGCCTTTATATTACTTGTTTTTATACTTATTGGATGTAAAGATTCAACTAAAAATGAAATTATACAGGAAAAATTTCCAGCGTTAAAAGAAGGACGATATAATGTTGCTTTTTTAATCATGGACGGAACTTTTAATACTGAATTAACTGCTCCGTATGATATTTTTCAGCACACTATTTTTAGAGAAGGAATCAAACAAATGAATGTGTTTACGGTTGCAAATACTGATGAAGCAATTACCACTTTTGAAGGAATGCAAATTTTACCGGATTTTAATTATTTAAAAGATAGTTTGCCCAAAATTGATATTTTGGTTGTGCCAAGTGCAGAACATCATTTAGATTCTGATTTAGATGATACAGCAATGATTAATTTTGTGCAGCGCGTTGATAAAGAAGCGCAATTTATGACTTCGCATTGCGATGGTGCTTTTGTGCTGGCAAAAGCAGGTGTTTTAAATGATAAAATTTCCACAACTTTTACAAGGGATATTGATTTAATGCGAAAAACGTTTCCAGATTTAGACATTAGAAAAAAAGTATTGTTTGTACACGATGGAAAATACATTACTTCTGCCGGAGGTGCAAAATCATTTGAAGCTGCCTTGTATTTGTGTGAATATTTATACGGAAAAGAAATTGCAAAATCCTTGGCTGGTGGTTTGGTAATTGATTGGAATTTAGATGAAGTTCCGCATTTGATTGCAAAGAAGAAATAAATAAAAAATTATGTCCCATCGGGCGCAGTCGAGATGTAAAATATAAAATAGAACTAACTAGTAGTTCTCGACTGCGCTCGAACGGACATGAAAGTTTAGCCTTTTAACCAAGCTTCTCTTAATTTAACTTTGGGATTATCAGCAGGTAAATCTTCAATTACCAAACCAACTTGTTCTGTTTGAGGAACAATTGCAAGCCCTTCTAACGTCATTGTTTTTCCATCTCTGACAACTTCTAATGTAATTTTATCACCAGCTTTCCAAGCAAATGTTTTTACAATAATCGTATTAGCTGTTTGCAAAGTAAAATCTTCACCATTCACTTTCTTTAACACATCATTTTCTTTAACACCTAAAGCGGTTAATCCTGAATTTGTTTTTTTGGTAAAGAAAATTTCACGGTTTTTATTTACACTTATAAAAGGTTGATTGTTATTATCAATAAAATATCTTGTATCTACAGTTTTCTTTTTGTTTACAACACCAACTTTAGCAAATAATGCATTGTAATCTATTGGCGTGGTTCCTTCAACATTATTTTTAAAGAATTCTCCAACAGCTGGATATGTCATTTTTACAATTTCAGCAATAATTTCATCATCTTTAAAAGATTTATGTGCACCGTATTTTTTAGATAAATCTTTCATTAAATTTAAAATTCCGTAAGCGCCTTTACTTTCTTCTCTTAAAATAATATCTAAAGACATTCCAATCAAAGCACCTTTCTGATATACGTTTCCGTAGTTTGCTGCATATTTAGGCTCTAAAATATTTTTACTCATTTCTGTAAAAGGCATGGTGTCATCATAACGCTTAGAAGCTGCAATTTTTCCTTGCATTTCATTGATAAATTCTTGCTCAGTAATTAATCCTTGATTTACTTGAAATAAGTTGGCAAAATATTCTGTTGTTCCTTCATACATCCATAAATGTTTAGACATTTTTGGGGTGTTAAAATCAAAAGAATGAATTTCTTCTGAATGTACAGAAAGCGGAGAAACAATATGGAAAAACTCATGAGAAACGGTTCCGTTAATCATGCCGTCTGCCAATTGTTTTTTAGAAAAACTTTCTGGGTAAACAACCGTTGTAGAAGAAAGATGTTCTAAAGCTCCAAAACTATTCCATTTGTATACTTTTGGATCAAATAAATACAATAAAATATTGTATTCGTTTGTTGTTTTAAATCCATTTAAGAAATTAGATTGTGCTTGTACCATTTTCTTCAAATCTGCTTCCATGTCTTTTGCTTTATGGATGTTGTTTGGAGAATAAATAGCAAGTGTAACTTCAATTCCGTCTACATTAAAACTCACATTGTTTAATGGAGCGTACATAATTGGATTGTCAGAAATCTCATCATAACGAGAAGCAACAAAAACATCTTTAGAATTGTCTGTCTTGGTTGTGTTCTTGTTAATTAAAGAAGTAGTTTCATATAAATCTGTTGGATGTGTTATTGTAATGGTATAGGGAGTTTCTTTTTTGTCTTTAAAATATCCTACAAAACCAGGAAGATTTAAAAAGAAGTTTTTACCTTCTTCAATGTTTGTTCCTGCCATTACATAAATTCCATGTTTCAATTCAGAATCAAAAGTATCATCAACCCAATAAGAAACTTTATCCATTTTTTTAGCATTGTTTACTTGCCAAGAATTGTCGTCTAATTTCTGAACAGGTATTTCATTTCCGTCGTAATCAAAAGCTTTAAAATCAGAAACAAATTTTCCATAATTACTCATTGCATACGTTCCAGGTACAATTGCAGGAATGTTATATACAACCGTTTCTTCTTTAATTTTTTGAGGATTTACCTCAACTTGAACTTTGTCATCAACAACATTGTTTAAGTTGATGCCAACTTCAATTAAATTCTTTTTTACAGATACATTAGAGGTAGAACAACTACCCAAAAAAGCGATGGTTACAATCGCCAATAATAATTTCTTCATAATTTTCAAAATTTGGTCAAATATACTAACTAGACGCTCATTTTTTAAAGATGTTACAGTTGTTTCACAAAAGTTTAGTTTAATAAAACTCGAAACAAGTTTAAAAATAGCAGAATCAGTTAAAAACTCGTATTTTTGCAGCGCATGAGTGAATTAAGATTAACAGATTGGTTGCCAACTACAAATAAGGAGGTAAAATTAAAAGGATGGGAAGAATTAGATGTAATTCTTTTTAGTGGAGATGCCTATGTAGATCATCCATCTTTTGGACCTGCAGTAATTGGTAGGATTTTAGAATCTTACGGATTACGCGTTGCTATTGTTCCACAACCAAGTGTAAATGATAATTTACAAGATTTTGAAAAATTAGGAAAACCTCGTTTATTTTTTGGAGTTACTGGCGGATGTATGGATCCGATGGTTTCTAATTATACTGCAAGTAAAAGAAGACGAGACAAAGATGCGTATACACCAAATGGCGATAAAGGTTTTAGACCCGATTATGCAACTTCTGTGTATTCTAAAATATTAAAAGAAAAATTTCCAAATGTTCCTGTTTTAATTGGCGGAATTGAGGCGTCACTAAGACGTGTTACACATTACGATTATTGGTCAGATAAATTATTGCCAACTATTTTAGAAACTTCTAAAGCAGATATGTTGGTGTACGGAATGGGAGAGCAACCGTTGCGCGAAATTGTAGAATTATTACAAAAAGGCGTTCCGTTTTCGAGTTTAAAAAACATCAAACAAACGGCCGTTTTTGTCAATCAAAAAGAAGAGAAAATTCCTGTTGTAAACGATTGGGAAGATGTAACGATCAACTCTCATGAAGCTTGTTTGGGTGATAAAAAAACATTTGCTTCTAACTTTAAAGTCATTGAGCAAGAATCAAATAAATTAAAAGCACGAAGAATTTTTCAAGAAGTTGGAGAAAATACGTTGGTGATCAATCCACCTTTTCCAACAATGACAGAAGCAGAAATTGATGGTTCTTTTGATTTGCCTTATACGCGTTTACCACATCCAAAATATAACAAACGTGGACCAATTCCTGCGTTTGAAATGATTAAGTTTTCTATCAATATTCACCGTGGTTGTTTTGGCGGATGTAGTTTTTGTACTATTTCTGCACACCAAGGAAAATTTATTGCAAGTAGAAGTCAAGAATCTATTTTAAAAGAAATTGATACGGTTGCAAACATGCCAGATTTTAAAGGCTATTTATCTGATATTGGCGGACCTTCTGCAAACATGTATCAGATGAAAGGGAAAATACAATCTATCTGCGATAAATGTGTTGCGCCAAGTTGTATTTCGCCAGTAATTTGCAGCAATTTAGATACGTCGCACAAACCGTTAACGGAATTGTATCAAGCAGTTGATAAACATCCGAAAGTAAAAAAATCGTTTGTTAGTAGCGGAATTAGACACGATATGTTGGTTCCTGAATTCAATAAAAATGCAGATCCAAAAGAATTAGATGCCTTTACAGAAGAGGTAATGACGAATCATGTTTCGGGTCGATTAAAAGTAGCGCCAGAACATACTTCTGATCCTGTTTTAAAGTTGATGCGTAAACCTTCTTTTAAATATTTTCACATGTTTAAAGAACGTTTTGATAGAATCAATATTAAGAAAAAATTAAACCTACAATTAATTCCGTATTTTATATCGAGTCATCCTGCAAGTGAAGTAGAAGATATGGCAAACTTGGCGGCTGAAACCAAAGACATGGGTTTTCAGTTAGAGCAAGTACAAGGTTTTACACCAACGCCAATGACGGTTGCAACGGTAATTTATTATTCAGGGTATCATCCGTATACGTTAAAGCCAACAAAAACTCCGAAATCAAAAAAGGAGCGAGAAGATCAACATAAATTTTTCTTCTGGTATAAAAAAGAGAATAGAGATTGGATTCGAAACACCCTAAATAAAGTTGGAAGACAAGATTTATTAAAAGTGTTGTTGCCAGATAACAATTCTTGGAAAAAGAACAAACAAGCAACAGAAACCAAAAACACATTTGATGATGCCATTCCTTTTAATAGAAGGAAAAAGAAAGTTTCTAGAACACCAAAAAAGAGACGTTAGTCAGTAAGAATAAGCATACAGTTTTCAGTTTGTCATTTCGAGCCTTTAGGTGAGAAATGGAATTTTAACTAGCAGGTTTCTCAGATGAAAATCTTTTTTACCTAACACCTAATTATTACAAACCTTACAATCTTCTTTTTCTTGGGTCACTCCAACGAGTTTCCCTTTATCATTTAAAACATAACCACAGCAATCCATAAAACCTTGTGCAATGAGTCTTCGTGCTCGCTGAATTTGAGATTTGGTTGTTGGTAAATTCTGTTTTAATTGATCGGCAACTTCTTGTTGTTTTAGCCCTTTTATATCTGATAAAAAGATAGGATCACGGTATTTTTTTGGCAAGCTTTGTAAAATTGCACGCAAACAATCTTTTTCTGTGTGTTGGTCTTCTGCTGCAATTGTTTCTGCTTCAAAATTAGCAATTTCAAAAGTTTGATTGGTAGATTTCCAGTAATCTAAAATGGAATTCCGAGCCACAGTAAAGCACCACGCTTTTAGTTTCGTAATGTCTTTTAACGTATGTAATTTTGTGTGAATTTTGATAAACGTATTCTGTAAAATATCATCAGCAATAGCAACATCTTTTACTTTACTGATGATAAATCTTTTTAAATCTTCAGAATAGGTTGTCCAAACTTGTTGAGTAGTCATAGAATTATATTGTCATTGCGAAAGAGGTACGATTGAAGCAATCTTTCAAATTGTCCCTTCGAGCGCAGTCGAGAACGATTAAAACCTTTCGACTGCGCTCAAGGTGACATTTTAGTTAACAATTACAATTGTTACAAGAACAATTTTCGCAAGTACAATTAGCACAACTTCCTGTTTTGCATCCTTCGCAATTACAAGTACATTCGTTTTTATTTTTCATGATCGTAAATATTTAAGTTCATCTAATAGACAAAAAAGGTACAAAAAAGATGCATCATTCTTTGAAAATATTTTTAAAGCAATCTCTTCAAAAACAAAAATCCGCACAATTTGTGCGGATTTTAATTTCTTTATAGTTCGAAATCAAGCTTGGAATAAGCAGCTTATAAGATTTTGTTATATACAATAATAAAGAATCCAAGATGCCGCTAAAAGGCGGCATAAGCGATTCACAAAGTTTTTTTAATAAAAAACTTGTTCTCTGCTTACATGTTCCTCCTATATTGCCCACCAACTTTAAACAACGCTTCTGTAATTTGTCCTAAAGAACAAAACTTGGTTGCTTCCATTAATTTGTCAAATAAGTTTTCATTCTGAACTGCAGCTTCTTGTAAAATTGCCAATTGTGTTACAACTTTATCAGGATTCGCTTTGTTCAACAATTCTTTCGTCTGTATTTGATATTGTTTTTCTTCTTCAGTTGCTCTAATTACTTCCGCAGGTTGAACTGTCGGAGAACCTTTAGAACTCAAGAATGTATTTACACCAATAATTGGAAATTCTCCATTGTGTTTCAACGTTTCGTAATACAAACTTTCTTCTTGTATTTTAGAACGTTGATACATCGTTTCCATCGCGCCTAAAACACCACCACGCTCTGTAATTCTATCAAATTCTGTTAAGACTGCTTCTTCTACTAAATCAGTCAATTCTTCAATAATAAATGCACCTTGAATCGGATTTTCATTTTTCGTCAACCCTAATTCTTTGTTGATGATTAACTGAATCGCCATTGCTCTACGAACTGATTCTTCAGTCGGAGTGGTAATCGCTTCATCGTATGCATTGGTGTGTAAAGAATTACAATTATCATTGATTGCATACAATGCTTGTAATGTTGTACGGATATCATTAAAATCAATTTCCTGTGCATGTAAAGAACGTCCAGAAGTCTGAATGTGATACTTTAACATTTGCGCTCTCGGATTTGCTCCGTATTTGTACTTCATGGCTTTTGCCCAAATCTTACGAGCAACTCTACCAATTACAGAATATTCTGGGTCGATTCCGTTTGAGAAAAAGAACGATAAATTCGGTCCGAATTTATTAATGTCCATTCCTCTTGATAAATAATATTCTACATATGTAAATCCGTTAGATAAAGTCAATGCCAATTGTGTAATTGGATTTGCACCAGCTTCTGCAATATGATATCCAGAAATAGAAACCGAATAAAAGTTACGCACTTGCTTTTCGATGAAATATTCTTGTACATCTCCCATCAATCTCAATGCAAATTCTGTAGAAAAAATACAGGTATTTTGTGCTTGATCTTCTTTTAAAATATCTGCTTGTACCGTCCCTCTAACTTGACTTAAAGTAGTTGTTTTTATTTGTTGATACACATCCACAGGTAAAATCATATCACCTGTTAATCCAAGTAGCATTAATCCTAAACCATTATTTCCTTCAGGTAAACCACCTTGATACACAGGTCTGTCTAATCCTTTTGAATCGTAAATTTCTTTAAATTTTGCTTCAACTTGTTTTTCTAATTTGTGCTCTTTGATGTATTTCTCACAATTCTGATCGATGGCTGCATTCATAAAGAAGCCAAGTAACATTGGTGCTGGACCGTTAATTGTCATTGAAACAGATGTCATTGCATGACTTAAATCGAAACCAGAATATAATTTCTTGGCATCATCTAAACAACAAATTGAAACACCTGCATTACCAATTTTACCATAAATATCTGGTCTAACTCCAGGGTCATTTCCGTATAAAGTAACAGAATCAAAAGCAGTTGATAAACGCTTTGCATCCATTCCTAAACTCACATAATGGAAACGCCTGTTGGTTCTTTCTGGTCCGCCTTCTCCTGCAAACATTCTTGTTGGGTCTTCACCGGTTCTTTTAAACGGATACAATCCAGCTGCGAAAGGAAATTCTCCAGGAACATTTTCTTGTAAATTCCAACGCAATAAATCGCCCCAAGCTTGGTATTTTGGTAAACTAATCTTAGGTATTTGTGAATGTGAAAGCGATTCGCTGTGTGTTTCTATATTGATTTCTTTTCCACGTACTTTAAAGGTGTATATTGGGTTTTTGTATCTTTGAACTTTCTCGTTCCAGTTTAAAATGATTTCCCAGTTTAAAGGATCAAAGTTTAGTTTTACTTTCTCGAATTGTACTAAAAGTAGCTTGATAAATTCCTTGTCATCTCGAGCGGAGTCGAGAGACAGGATCTCATCTTCATTCAAACCTGTTTTAATAATTTCTACAGGTGAGTTTGTGATTGATTCTATCGTTTGATAAATCCCATATAATTTTTGAGCAACCACAACTTGATCATCTACTTTTTTATCGTAGGCTCTATTGCTTTCAGATATTTCTGATAAATAACGAACTCTACTTGGCGGAATCACAAATATTTTTTCAGACATTTCTTTAGTGATTTCCATATCTGATTTTAAATCTGCTCCAGTTTTTTCAACCAATTTATCCATAATACGTTTGTACAGCGTATTCATTCCTGGATCGTTAAATTGTGATGCTATGGTTCCAAAAACAGGCATGTCATCCATATGAACATCCCACAAATTGTTGTTGCGCATGTATTGTTTTTTTACGTCGCGAATGGCATCTAAAGCGCCACGTTTATCAAATTTATTGATGGCAACTAAATCAGCAAAATCTAACATATCGATTTTCTCTAATTGCGTTGCAGCTCCAAATTCTGGCGTCATCACATATAAAGAAGTATCAGAATGTTCTATAATTTCTGTATCCGATTGCCCGATTCCAGAAGTTTCTAAAATGATTAAATCGAACTCAGCAGCTTTTAAAACTTGTACTGCTTCATTTACATATTTTGATAAGGCTAAATTAGATTGACGAGTTGCTAAAGAACGCATATAAACTCTAGAATTATTGATGGCATTCATACGAATACGATCTCCTAAAAGTGCACCGCCAGTTTTTCTTTTTGATGGATCAACAGAGATTAATCCAACCGTTTTATTTGGAAAATCAATTAAAAAACGACGAACTAATTCGTCCACTAAAGATGATTTTCCTGCTCCACCAGTTCCTGTAATTCCAAGAACGGGAGTAGTATCCCCTTTTAATTTTCCCAAAGGGGAAAAAAGCCTTTCGAATTCGTCATGCTGATTTTCTGCAAAAGAAATTAATCTTGCAATTGTATTTATACTTTTCTCTTTTAAAGAACCTGCTATTTCCTTCCCTTTGGGAAGGACTAAGGATGGGCTAGCATAATCAGATTGCTTCACTAAGTCATTAATCATTCCTTGCAAACCTAATTCTCTTCCATCGTCAGGAGAATAAATCCGTGTAATTCCATAATCCATCAAATCTTTGATTTCTTCAGGAAGAATTACACCGCCGCCGCCGCCAAATATTTTAATATGTTCTGCGCCTTTTTCTTTTAACAGGTCGAACATGTATTTAAAATACTCATTATGTCCACCTTGGTAAGAGGTCATTGCAATTGCATTTGCATCTTCTTGTATGGCGCAGTTTACAACTTCTTCAACACTTCTATCATGTCCTAAATGAATTACTTCTACGCCAGTAGATTGAATAATTCTTCTCATTATATTGATTGCCGCATCGTGCCCATCAAATAATGATGCTGCGGTTACAATTCTTACTTTATGTATTGGCTTATAAGGTGCTATTTGTTCCATTCGTAATAAATCAAAATTTTGTGTGCGCAATTTACGGAATTCTTAAAAAATAATTTGATTCTTTGCGTATTTTTAAAATTTTTAAATTCTTTTTGGTATGTTTTTTGCTAATTAGACTTTGATAACTTTAACTATTTTCTGATGAAAAAACTCATACTATTATTTCTGTCAACTTTTTTACTTGCTTCATGTAGTAGTGTAAGAGTGGTTACAGACTACGATTCAAAAACAGATTTTTCTAATTACAAAACTTTTGCCTTCTATAAAAGCGGAATTGACAAAGCGAAAATTTCTGATTTAGATAAACGTAGAATTTTAAAAGCAATTGAAGTAGGATTGCTTGCAAAAGGATTTAAAAAATCTGAGAATCCAGACATGTTGGTGAGTATTTTTGCCAAGTCAAGAAAAACAGTTGATGTAGATTCTAGAGTTGATTATCCAATTTCATATTATTATCCATCTTATTATTATGGACGAGACAGGCTTCGTATTACCAAGCAAACAGAAGGTACTTTATTTATTGATTTTATTGATGTGAAATCCAAGAAATTAGTTTGGCAAGGAATTGGTTCTGGGGCTTTAGGAGCAATAACTGGAGCTAAAAAAGCAGAGAGAATTCAAACATTTGTAAAAGAAATTATTAGTAAGTTTCCGCCAGATAAAAAGAAGTAAAATTTAAATGTTAATTTTGTTGGATGTTTAAACCCCGAATTGAATTAGAACCAGAGGACTTTTATTTTAACAAAGAAGGTTATCGAGTGTTTACAGAAAAATACCATTTAAAAAGAGGTCATTGCTGTAAAAGTGGATGTAAACATTGTCCGTATGGTTATGATAAAAAAACAGATACTTTTAAACCTTTGTAAATTAATTCCTTGTAATTCAAATATTTGTGTATATTTATAACTATTAAAATTTATAAATGTCACGTTTAAGTCAATTATTACAATATCGAAAACATCTAGAAGATAGATATCGTAGATTGTTAGAGAAATCTAGCGATTACAGACATATTGATGAAATTAAAAGTGATAGAGCTGCTTATAAAGCGATGAAAATTCGTGGTAAATTGAATAGAATTAACTATTTAAATAAAGAGATTTCAATTTAATTTCTTAGAATTCCTTCCATTTCTTGTTGTAACTCTTTCGCTTTATTCTTTGCTGAACTTGCAAAATTTTCGTCATTTGAGGCATAAATAATTCCACGGGAAGAATTGATCAACAAACCAATATTTTCTGACATTCCATATTTACAAACATCTTCTAAGTTTCCGCCTTGAGCACCAACGCCGGGAACTAATAAAAAACTATTCGGAACAATTTTTCTGATTTCTTTAAAATATTCAGCCTTCGTTGCGCCAACAACATACATTAAGTTTTCTGAGTTTTTCCAAGATTTAGAAGTTTCTAAAACTTCTTTGTACACCTCTTTTCCGTTTATAGATTTTGTTTGAAAATCAAAAGCACCTTCATTAGAAGTCAATGCTAATAAAATGGTGTGTTTGTCTTTAAATGCTAAAAAAGGTTCAACTGAATCTTTTCCCATATAAGGAGCAACTGTAACAGAATCAAACGCTAAATCTTCAAAGAAAGCTTTTGCATACATGGTAGATGTATTTCCAATATCGCCACGTTTTGCATCCGCAATTGTAAAAATTTCTGGATAGTTGTTGTTGATGTATTGAATGGTTTTTTCAAGAGCTTTCCAACCTTTAATTCCATAAGCTTCATAAAAAGCAGTGTTCGGTTTGTAAGCAACACATAAATGATGCGTTGCGTCAATAATTGCTTTGTTAAATGCGAAAATTGGATCTTCTTCTTGTAGTAAATGTTGAGGTATTTTAGCTAGATCTACATCTAAACCAATACATAAAAACGATTTTTTCAGATGAATTTGTTCGAGAAGTTGCTTTGTTGTCATTAAAACAGTAATAAAGTTTAGCAAAGGTACTTAATTTTGATAGTTTATCTATATTTGTTTTTAATGCAAACTTATATTTTCTTTTCTTTTTGTAAGATTTTTTCTTAATTATTGACCAATTTACAAACTTTTCATCATGATTAAAAAAATCCCTTTTTTTTCACTTTTAACTTCAATTTTAATTGGATGTAGCTTAAACTCTCCAAAAACTTTTTCTGAAAAAGTATTGAATGATTCTTTTTTTGATATCAATAATAAAACAATTCAATTTAAAGAAATCTTAGCAAAAAATAAAGGGCAAAAAATGCTGATAAATGTTTGGGCTTCTTGGTGTGGAGATTGCGTTGCTGGTTTTCCAAATTTAAAAGAGTTTCAAAAAAATAACCCTGAAGTAAAATATGTTTTTCTATCTATAGATCGAAGTGTTTTTAGCTGGAAAAAAGCGATAGAAAAATATAATATTAAAGGAGAACATTATTTTATGAAAAATGGATTGAATAGTGCCTTTGGTGATTTTTTAAATTCTAATTGGATTCCGAGATATTTGGTGGTAAACGAAAAGGGTACCATAGATTTATTCAAAGCAAAAAAGATTACCGATAAAAGCATAGCTGAAGCCTTAAAAAAATAACGTATTTTTGCAGTGTTTAACAGTAAAATAGTATCAATGAGAAGTAAAATTGTTGCAGGTAATTGGAAAATGAATAATGATGCCAAGGAGACAAAAAACTTGGTAAAAGGAATTAGAAAAGCAATAAAAAGATTTCCTTTAGCAAATACAAGAGTGCTCGTTGCACCGGCATTTGTAAACTTAAGAAGCGCAAATAAAAAAGCTAAAAAATCAAACATAGAAGTTGTTGCTCAAAACATGCATCAAGAAAATAGTGGTGCTTTTACGGGTGAAATTTCTGCGGATATGTTACAAAGTATTGGTATTAAAACCGTGATTATTGGTCATTCAGAAAGACGATCAATTTTTGGGGAAACAGATGAACTTCTTGCTCAAAAAGTAAATCAAGCAATTGAAAAAGAAATGGAAGTCATCTTTTGTTTTGGAGAGCAATTAGAAGATAGAAAAACGGACAATCATTTTACAATTGTACAATATCAATTAGAAAAAGGATTGTTTCATTTAGAAGCGATTGCTTGGAATCAAATTGTGTTGGCATACGAACCGGTTTGGGCAATTGGTACAGGAGAAACTGCATCACCAGAACAAGCGCAAGAAATGCATGCTTTTATCAGAAAATTAGTACAAGAAAAATACAATACAAGTGTTGCTGATAATACATCTATATTATATGGTGGAAGCGTAAAACCTTCTAACGCAAATAAAATATTTTCTAAAGAAGATGTTGATGGTGGTTTAATTGGCGGAGCATCTTTAAATATAGAAGATTTTACAGAAATTATCAAAGCAATTTAATGGATAATATATATATAGAATATAATTTTGTTGTTGAGCCAACAGCACCTGGTACAGAAATTTTAATTGCAGAATTAGGTTTTGCTGGATTTGAAAGTTTTGTAGAAAACGAAAATGGCGTTACAGCTTATATTCAAAAAGAAGATTGGAATGCCGAGATTTTAGAGGATATTTCTGTTTTAAAATCTGAAGAATTCTCGATTACTTTTGATAAAAACGAAGTTGCGCAAACCAATTGGAATAGTGAATGGGAAAAGAACTTTGAAGCAATTCAGGTTGATGATCTAGTCAGTATTCGAGCGCCTTTTCATGAAGATAAAAAACTAAAATACGATATTGTTATTGAGCCAAAAATGAGTTTTGGAACAGGGCATCATGAAACAACACACATGATGATTCAGCATTTGTTAGACTTAGATTTGGAAAACAAAAAAACACTTGATATGGGTTGTGGAACTGGAATTTTAGCAATTTTTGCTGAAATGAAAGGAGCAAAACCAATTGACGGGATTGATATTGATAATTGGTGTTATTTAAACTCAATAGAAAATGCAGAACGAAATAATTGTAGCGCTATTTCGTTTTACGAAGGTGATGCAAGTTTGCTAACAACTCAGAAATATGATGTTATTATTGCGAATATTAATAGAAATATTTTGTTGGCAGATATGAAAACGTATACAGGTTGTTTATTAGCAAACGGAGTTTTGTTACTAAGCGGATTTTACAAAGAAGATATTCCAATTATTGATGCAGAAGTTTCTAAATATGGATTGCAATTGCAAAAGACCATCGAAAGAAATAATTGGGTTTCACTAAAATATTTAAAAGAGTAATTGTATATTTATTTTTAAAATGAGTACAAAAGAGAAAATACAAGAAGAAGTAGATGTTCTTGAAAAAGAAGTAAACCAGCACGAAATAGTGTTGTTTAATGATGATGTAAACACTTTTGATCATGTAATAGATTCTTTGATTGATGTTTGCGAGCATACCTTAGAACAAGCAGAACAATGTTCTATTTTAGTGCATTATAAAGGAAAATGTACTGTAAAAACAGGTGCGTATAAAGATTTAAAACCAAGATGTTCTAAATTATTACAGCTAGGTTTATCAGCAGAATTGGTTTAATATGACAAATGTATTTTTATACTATGATTTCGGTTCCTTTTTTAAAGATGAATCTGATACTTTTTCTGGAAACGAAATTTGTTATAGCGAGTTAAATCCAGAACATTTTTTAATTTTCGAAAAAGACAACGAAAAGTACAACTTGTATATTTCTAAATACAATTCAAAAAAAGATATCGGAAAAAACAAACCACTTCTTTTAGAAACCATTATCGAAAATTACGACAAAAGTATTCCTGAACATCGCGTTGCGATACGAAGATATTTTGAGTAAGCAGCAATGTTTTTGAAGTCTTTTCTAATTTAAATATCAAAACGCATCCTTTTTGGATGCGTTTTTTTTATTTGTCTGTAAACACTTTACTATCTCGTCGTTGTTATTTTTCGAGGGAGTTTTTCATCTCTTTGTGCTGTATTATATACAAAGGAAGCAACAATTACAGCCATTTGTTTTAAGTCGTCTATTACTAAACGTTCGTAATTATCTGCATTTGTATGATGTGTTCTAGATCTGTATTCGATAGGATCTTGAATAAATTGAAACCCTGGAATTCCAACAGCATCAAAAGCTAAATGATCCGTTCCGCCTGTATTATTTGTTGTAACTGTTGTGTTGTCAATCATATCACTAAAAGGTGTAAACCAACTTTTAAAAATTGGAACGACATCTTTATTTCCTTGTGTATAAATTCCGCGAATTCTTCCAGTTCCATTATCAATATTAAAATACCCAGCTACTTTTTCATTTTCTTTTGTGAATTTTTTTGTTTCAGGATCTCCGAAATGATTTTTAACATAATTTCGAGAACCATGTAGGCCTTGTTCTTCTCCGTCCCAAAGGGCAATTCTTATGGTGCGTTTTGGTGTTACGCCAACAGCTTTTAAAATACGCATAGCTTCCATCATTACAATAGAGCCGGCAGCATTATCTGTTGCTCCAGTTGCTCCATGCCAAGAATCTAAATGTGCTCCTAACATTACAATTTCAGCTTTTAAATTTTTATCAGTTCCAGGAATTTCTGCAACAACATTATGTCCGTTTAAATTTTTGGAATTGAAAGCTGTTTTAACTTCAGCTTCAATTTCTACATTTACACCGTTCTCTATTAAACGAGCCATTAAATTTGCATGTTCTGGAACCATTTCTAATTCACTAATAGATTTTGAAGCATTTTTTAAATAGCCTCTTCCGCCACCAGTAAAAAGAGTTCCATGTCGTCCGTTTTTCCCTGTAATTTGTAAGGCAACACCTTCTTTTACAAGAAAATCTCCAATTTTTTGAGTTAATTCTCTTCTCTTCATCCAGGCAGCTCTTCTTGCTTCCATATCAGTGTTGTTTCCAGTTCTTCTAGCTCTTGGTTCATTCGGTTTTTCCATTTTGTTTAGTGCTTCATTGCTCAAGCGAACTGCATCAGCTTTAAAAGTTGGAGCTTGGCTACCTGTTGCTTTTACAAGAACGATTGCACCTTTTAGTTTTCCTTTGTATTTTGCAAAATCTGCTTCAGATTTGATATCTAACATTACTACTTTTCCAGAAATAGGTCCGTTTGTTCCTTCCGACCAAGCTTTTGGAACAGCGACAAAAGACATGTAATATGGTTTTGTCATAGCAACATAATTTTTTTCTATTTCCCAACCTTTTCCAAATTCTCCCCAAGCTTCTGTTTTAGAGTTTTGTAAACCCCATTCAGAAAGTTGGTTTACAGCATAATTTGCTGCTCTTTTGTATCCGGGTGAATTTGTTAAGCGAGCACCTGCTTTGTCAATCAATTCAAAAGCGATTTTTTCTACATGAGAATTGTTTAGTCCTTCTTTTTTAATTTTTTCAATAGTAGTTGCATCAAATAGTTCTTGTCCGAAGGAGAGTGAGATAAAAAATAATGCAGGTAAAATGAATAATTTGCGAATCATAGTTTTAAAATTTAGTGATTATTGTTTGTTTTTTAGATGTTGATTATCAAGTATTTTTGATAAATATATGTAAAAACTAATTAATTAAAAGAAGATGCTAGAATTCAGAATTGTTGTAAATAAAAAAACGCATCAATTTTGATGCGTTTTTTTGTGTGACCACGGCTGGATTCAAACCAGCAACCTCTTGAGCCGTAATCAAGTGCGCTATTCAGTTGCGCCACGTGGCCGTAAGCGGCTGCAAATATAGTTGCTATTTTTTAATTTTGAAAATCTATTCTGCTATTTCTTTTTTAAATTCTTCTATGATTGGCGTTGCTTTTTCTAAATCAGAGCCATAGATAAATAATTCAATATTGTCAATAGCTAAGCCAAAACCGCCAAGTCTTGCAGATTCGTGATGATTTTTAATTAAACTTGGTATTTTTTCTTTATCAAGTAAGTAGCTTAATCTATCAATAAGTATTGATGTTCCTGTAAATATTTTTATATGTTCTTTTGTCATATTTATATGATTTTAGTCTAATGATTTCATGGTAACATATGCCCTCCAGCCAATAATAGCTAATTGTATTTTTGATGCCTTGCTTATGTCTAATTGCTTTTTTGTAAATGAAGGTAAAACAACCTTATTTACGTTGGCTACTATTTTAAAAAAATGTTTTTTCATCTGTTTAAATATACTTCATTTGATGTTGATATCAAAATGATTTTTTCTCTGATTTTGAATCTGTAAAGGTAAATTCTAAAGTAGTACTTTTTGTGGCGATTGCTATTCCATTTAATTCTCCAACTTTAATATTCGGAATTGGTTTTCCTCTGTCGTAAAAAGTAACTTCAGAGTTGCTTCTTTTGTTTTTTACTGTAATGGTAATTTTAATAATTTCATTTTGTTTGTTGAATTTTAAATTACTATAGGTAAAAAATAAGCTTTCTTTTGCTAGATTTTTTTTAAAATCACTTAGTTTTTCTATTGTAAAATCTTTGGTAATTGTTTCTGTAAAACCGTTAAATCTAGTTTGTAAGAAGGATTTTTTTTCTTGAGCAATTATAGTGCTGCTAAATAATAATGTAAAAATTAAAGCAGAAAAAAGAAATATATAGTTGTGTTTTATCATAAAAATGCACTTAATTTTTTACACAAATAAAAACAAAAGATAAAAGTAATTTTTTTAAAATGAAATAAAGAGAAATCTGTTCAAAAATTCTAATTATACTATCTTCGCATAAAATTAAATACATGGAGTTTTTATATCTAATCTTAGGGCTAATTTTATTGATTTCTGGAGGTAATTGGTTGTTGAAAGCAGCAGTTGCAATATCTTTAAAATTAAATATCCCTAAAATTGTAATTGGTATGACGGTGGTTTCTTTTGCAACATCGGCGCCAGAATTAATTGTTAGTGTAAAATCTGCATTAAACGGTTTTCCAGATTTAGCTTTAGGAAATGTTGTGGGTTCTAATATTGCCAATTTAGGGTTGGTTTTAGGAATTACAGTTGTCTTGTCTAAGATTGATGTTCAGAAAAGTTTCTATAAAACCGATTGGCCTGTAATGATGATTGCGTCAGGGTTGTTGTTTTATTTTTTGTACAATGATAAAGTGATCGATTCTTATGAAGGTGTCATCTTGTTTTCTTGTTTGATTTTATTTTTAATTTATTTATTGCGTTTTCAAAAACAAGCAGTTGTTGATGAAATGCCAGAAGATGATGAAATGTTGCCTTTGTATAAAATAGCATTATTTTTTACGATTGGCGGAGTAGGATTGTGGGCTGGATCTGAGTTTTTAATAAAAGGAGCCGTAGATTTAGCAAAAGACTTTGGAGTTAGCGAACGTATAATTGGTGTAACAGTTGTTTCTGTCGGAACAAGTATTCCAGAATTAGCAGCTTCCGTAATTGCAGTGCTTAAAAAAGAAAAAGCAATTTCCCTCGGAAACTTAATAGGATCTAATATTTTTAACATTTTTGGGGTTTTAGGGATCACGGCAATGATTACACCAATACGGTTAAAAGATATTGAGTTGTTAGATTATGATATTTTTTGGATGCTAGGAATTTCCTTCTTAATACTTCCTCTTGTATTTTTTCCAAGAAAATTAAGACTAGATTGGAAAGACGGATTTATCTTATTGGTATTATATGGAATCTTTATTTTTACTACAATAAGCTAATTTTATAGCTTTTATTCAAGAAAATATAACTTTTTTTAAAGTTTACCCCTATTTTTTTAGGGGTATTTTTATTTTAAAAGTAATTTTTGTGTACTTTTGCCCTATCTAATTTTAATTTTAAATAAAAAATGGCAACAATTCGATTTAACGCATTAAAAGAAACATTGAATAGAGTTCCTGTAAAAATTACAGAAGAAGAAAGAAAGTCAGAGGCTTTTGGTAAAAATGTATTTAACGAGCATTCAATGCGTCAGTTTATGACAAAAGTGGCGTATCAAAGCGTGATGGATGCAATTGAGTTTGGAAAAAAAATTGATAGAAATGTTGCAGATCAAGTTGCTGCAGCAATGAAAGATTGGGCATTATCAAAAAATGCAACACATTATACACACTGGTTTCAGCCATTAACTGGTGCAACTGCAGAAAAGCATGATGCTTTTTTTGAAACGATTGGTAACGGAAGAGCAATGGAAAAGTTTGGTGGAGGAGAATTAGTGCAGCAAGAACCAGATGCTTCTAGTTTTCCGAATGGCGGAATAAGAAATACGTTTGAAGCGAGAGGTTATACTGCTTGGGATCCAACATCACCAGCATTTATTTACGGAACAACATTGTGTATTCCAACAATATTTGTTGCCTATACAGGAGAAGCATTAGATAATAAAGCTCCGTTATTAAGAGCATTACAAGCAATTGACAATTCTGCAACTGCAGTTTGTAAATATTTTGATAAAAATGTAACCAAGGTAAATGCGTCTTTAGGTTGGGAACAAGAATATTTTTTAATTGATTCTGCTTTGGCAATTTCTAGACCAGATATCAACTTAACAGGAAGAACATTATTAGGACATTCTCCAGCAAAAGGACAACAATTAGACGATCATTATTTTGGTTCAATTCCGCGTAGAGTATTGAGTTATATGCGAGATATGGAGCAAGAATGTATGTTGTTGGGAATTCCAGTAAAAACACGTCATAATGAAGTGGCGCCAAATCAATATGAATTGGCACCGATTTTTGAAGAAGCAAATTTAGCAGTAGATCACAATTCGTTGTTGATGGATGTGATGGAAAGAGTCGCTCAAAAACATAATTTTAGAGTATTATTTCATGAAAAACCATTTGCAGGAATCAATGGTTCAGGAAAACACAATAACTGGTCGTTGGCAACAAGTACGGGAGTGAATTTATTAAGTCCTGGAAAAACACCGATGAAAAATTTACAATTTTTAACCTTTTTTGTAAACACCATCAAAGCAGTGCATGATTATGAAGAATTGATTAGGGCATCAATTGCATCTGCAAGTAACGATCATCGTTTAGGAGCAAATGAAGCGCCACCAGCAATTATTTCTGTATTTATTGGTTCGCAATTATCCGCAGTTTTAGATGAATTGGAAAATGTTACCAAAGGAAAATTATCGCCAGAAGAAAAAACAGATTTAAAATTAAATATTGTAGGCAAAATTCCTGAGATTTTATTGGATAATACGGATAGAAACAGAACATCGCCTTTTGCTTTTACAGGAAACAAATTTGAATTAAGAGCAGTGGGTTCTTGGGCAAACTGTGCTGGTCCAATGACAGTTTTAAATACAATTGTAGCAAAACAATTAAAAGATTTTAAAATTGAAGTAGATGCTTTAATAGAAAAGAAAAGCTTAAAGAAAGATGAAGCTATTTTTAATATTTTAAGAGAATATATTAAAGCTTCAAAAAAGATCCGTTTCGAAGGAAATGGTTACGGAGAAGAGTGGGAAATTGAAGCAGTTAAAAGAGGGTTGAGTAATAATAAAACGACTCCTGAAGCGCTGAAGGAAAAAAAATCTAAGAAAACCATTGCTCTTTTTGAAGAAATGGGGGTAATGAGTAAAATTGAAACCGAAGCTCGCCATGAAATTGAACTGGAAGAATACATTTTAAGAATTCAAATTGAAGGAAGAGTTTTAGGGGATATTGCTAGAAATCATATTATTCCAACGGCAATTAAATATCAAAATACGTTGATAGAAAATGTAAGTGGATTGAAAAATATTTTTGGAGATAAATTTAAGGTTCACGCAAAAGAACAAATCGATTTGATCAAGAAAATATCAAAACATATTGCAGAAATAAACTCTAAAGTTGAAATAATGACTGATGAGCGTAAAAAAGCAAATACATTACACGGTCAAGAAGCTGCTGATGCTTATTGTAATATTGTAAAACCATATTTTGATGAAATTAGATATCACTGTGATAAATTAGAAATGATGGTAGATGACGAGCTTTGGCCATTGGCAAAATATAGAGAATTATTATTTACTAGATAATTAAAAATTAAATCCCGCTTTAGCGGGATTTTTTACTCACAAAAAAGTAAATTTGTAGCAACAATAACACAACAATATGAGTCAAGAAGTTTCTAAACGATACGCACAACGTGGCGTTTCTGCATCTAAAGAAGATGTGCACAATGCCATTAAGAATATCGACAAAGGTTTGTTTCCGAAAGCGTTTTGTAAAATCGTTCCAGATTATTTAACAAATGATGAAGAGTATTGTTTGATTATGCACGCAGATGGAGCAGGAACAAAAAGCTCTTTGGCGTATATGTATTGGAAAGAAACGGGCGATATTTCTGTATGGAAAGGAATTGCGCAAGATGCGTTGATTATGAATATTGATGATTTATTGTGTGTTGGTGCAACAGATAATATCATGTTGTCTTCTACCATCGGACGTAATAAAAGTAAAATCCCTGGAGAAGTGTTGTCAGCAATTATCAACGGAACAGAAGAGTTAATCGAGGATTTAAAAAAATTCGGAGTTACGATTCATTCAACCGGAGGAGAAACTGCAGATGTTGGCGATTTGGTAAGAACAATTATTGTTGATTCTACGGTAACTGCAAGAATGAAACGTAGCGATGTTATTGACAATGCAAATATAAAAGCTGGAGATGTAATTGTTGGTTTGGAATCTTTCGGACAGGCAACCTATGAAACTGAATACAACGGCGGAATGGGATCTAACGGATTAACGTCTGCTCGTCACGATGTTTTTGATAATTATTTAGCAAAAAAATATCCAGAAAGTTTTGATGCTGCTGTTCCTGCGGATTTAGTCTATTCAGGAGACACAAGATTGACAGATTCAGTAGAAAATTCTCCAATTGATGCTGGTAAATTGGTGTTGTCTCCAACAAGAACCTATGCGCCAATTATCAAGGAAATCTTATCAAAATATACTTCAGAAAGCGTCCACGGAATGATTCATTGTTCTGGTGGCGCACAAACCAAAATTTTACATTTTGTTGATGAATTACATATAGTAAAAGATAATTTATTTCCGATTCCGCCTTTGTTTAAATTGATACAAGAACAATCAAAAACCGATTGGAAAGAAATGTATCAGGTTTTTAACTGTGGGCATAGAATGGAATTGTATGTTTCTCCAAAAATAGCAGAAGATCTTATTGCTATTTCTAAATCATACAATGTAAATGCACAAATTGTGGGTCGAGTAGAAGCATCTTCTTCTTCTTCTTCTTCTTCTAAAAAATTGACAATTAAAAGTGCGTTTGGAGTTTTTGAATATTGATCAATAGTTTGTAAAACTACTATTTTATCAAAATAAGTGCTTTTTTGTAGAATTACAATTCGCTTTTATCTGTATATTTTTTTCTTAAGATAGAATATTGCTGTTACCTACTTGTTTAGAGGATTTTAAGTATTCTTGTAGAATTAAAAAATAAAATATTTGTAAACATTTTAGTGTTTATAGAAGTATAAGTATTTGACAACTAGCTTTTTATAAATTTTTTTTGTAAACTTTGTGATTTTAATCGTATTTTTAGTTGTTTTTTTTTACTTTAGAGATGTCGAATAATAATCTAATTCTCTAGTAAAAACAATGAAATCAACAACACAAATTACTCCTAAAAAAACCTATACAAGACAAGAAGCGCTAGCTGCGGCTTTAAGCTATTTTAATAATGATGATTTAGCTGCAAGTGTTTGGTTAAATAAATACGCATTAAAAGATTCTGACGGAAATATTTACGAAAGTACGCCAAATGATATGCATACTCGAATTGCAAAAGAAATTGCAAGAGTAGAACAGCGATATGAGAATCCGCTAACAGAATCAGAAGTCTTTGAAGCCATTAAAAACTTTAAATATATTGTTCCGCAAGGAAGTCCGATGGCAGGAATTGGAAATCCATTTCAAGTTGCATCACTTTCTAATTGCTTTGTGATTGGTAATGATGGAAATTCAGATTCTTATGGTGGAATCATGAAAATTGATCAAGAGCAAGTGCAGTTAATGAAACGTCGTGGTGGTGTTGGTCACGATTTATCACACATTAGGCCTAAAAGTTCTCCCGTAAAAAACTCGGCATTAACATCCACAGGAATTGTTCCTTTTATGGAACGTTATTCAAATTCAACCAGAGAAGTGGCGCAAGATGGTCGTCGTGGCGCATTAATGTTGTCGGTTTCTATCAATCATCCAGATTCTGAAGATTTTATCGACGCAAAATTAGAGCAAGGAAAAGTTACCGGCGCAAATGTATCTGTAAGAATTGATGATGCATTTATGAAAGCAGTAAAAAAGGATGAAAAGTATACACAGAAATACCCAATTTTTAGCGCAGATCCAAAAGTTACAAAAACGATAGAAGCTAAAAAAATCTGGAAAAAAATTGTGCACAACGCATGGAAATCTGCTGAGCCAGGAATTCTTTTTTGGGATACCATCATTAATGAATCGGTACCAGATTGTTATGCGGATTTAGGATACAAAACGGTTTCTACAAATCCGTGTGGAGAAATTCCTTTATGTCCGTACGATTCTTGTCGTTTGTTGGCAATCAATTTATTTTCGTATGTAGAAAATCCGTTTACAAAAAAAGCTGCATTTAACTTTGAGCTGTTTAAAAAACACATTGTAATTGCACAAAGAATGATGGACGATATCATCGATTTAGAATTAGAGAAAATCGATAAAATATTAGAAAAAATTGATGCAGATCCAGAAGCTAGCGATGTAAAAGCAACTGAAAAAAATCTGTGGTTAAACATCAGACAAAAAGCATACGAAGGAAGAAGAACCGGAATTGGAATTACCGCAGAAGGAGATATGTTAGCGGCTTTGGGAATTAGATACGGAAGCGAAGAAGGAAACGATTTTTCTGTAAAAGTGCACAAAACATTAGGAATAGAAACGTACAGAGCATCTGTAAATTTAGCCAAAGAACGTGGCGCATTTTCGATTTTTGATTCAGAAAGAGAAAAAAACAATCCGTTTATTTTGCGCTTAAAAGAAGCAGATAGTAAATTGTATTACGAAATGTTAGAATACGGACGTAGAAATATTGCTTTGTTAACGATTGCGCCAACCGGAACAACGAGTTTAATGACGCAAACTTCATCAGGAATTGAACCTGTTTTTATGCCAGTGTATAAACGTAGAAAAAAAGTAAATCCAAACGACAAAGGTTCTCGAGTAGATTTTGTTGACGAAGTTGGAGATTCTTGGGAAGAATATGTGGTTTTTCATCATCGATTTAAACAATGGATGGAAGTAAACGGAATCGATTCTTCTAAAAACTTTTCGCAAGAAGAATTGGATGTTTTGATAAAAAAATCGCCGTATTACAAAGCAACTTCGAACGATGTAGATTGGATGAGTAAAGTAACCATGCAAGGCGCTGTTCAAAAATGGGTAGATCATTCAATTAGTGTCACCATTAATTTACCAAACGACGCCAACGAAGATTTGGTGGGCGAGTTGTATTTAAAAGCGTGGGAAGTTGGCTGTAAAGGTGTAACGGTGTATAGAGATGGTTCGCGTGCTGGAGTGTTGATTTCTAATGACGAAAAGAAAGAAGAAGACCAAGAAAATGTATTGACTTCTTTTCCTGTTATTCGTCCAGAAGTTTTGGAAGCTGACGTCGTTCGTTTTCAAAATAAAAAAGAAAAATGGATTGCTTTTATTGGTTTGGTTGATGACAAACCGTACGAAGTTTTTACAGGTTTGGTTGATGATGAAGACGGAATTTTAATTCCGCGTTGGGTAGAAAATGGTTTGATTTTAAAAAGCAGAAATGAAGATGGAACATCACGTTACGATTTTCAGTACAAAAACAAGCGAGGTTATAAAACTACTATTGAAGGATTGTCGCACAAGTTTAATCCTGAGTTTTGGAATTATGCAAAATTGTTCTCTGGAACCTTACGTCACGGAATGCCAATTGATAAAATTGTAGAATTGATTCAGAGTTTACAATTAGATAGCGAATCAATAAATACGTGGAAAAACGGAGTTGTGCGTGCACTAAAACGTTATGTAGAAGATGGTACAAAAGCAAAAGGACACACCTGTGAAAACTGTAAATCTGATAGTTTAATTTACCAAGAAGGTTGTTTGACCTGTCAAGATTGTGGTTCTTCTAAATGTGGATAAATCCTATTTTATAGAAAGTAAAAATCCCAAATTCATTTTGAATTTGGGATTTTTGTTTTGTTGAGGTTTTTGTGTTTTGTTATAAAACAACAACAAAGTAAGCGTTTTTTAAGTAGAATGTCATTCCGAACGAAGAATGAGGAGGAATCTCACGAAATTAGCACTAAACTTTATGAGATTTCTCAATCGCCTAAAAAGCTCATTTCGAAATGACATTTGGTTTTTAATCATTAAGTAGAAGCAAACTCTTTTAAGAGTTTTTCATTTTCTGATATTTTTACATTAAAGGTTTTTGTCTTTTTTAATTTCAGATAAAATAAGGTGTGTCATCGTATCTCCATAATTAATTAACTTATCGATAAATTGTTGTAAATGAAGTTGGTCTTTTAATACAGCACGAATGTGTATATTTTGAGAACCAGTAATCCTGTAGGCTTCTTTTATTTCTGAAAACAGATTGACATCGGTAATAAATAATTTTATTTTTCCGCTAAATAATTTAAGAATGATAATAACCTCTAGCCCAAAACCGAGCTTAGAATAATCGACATGAAGCGAGTAAGCTTTGATAACCTGGGCATCTTCTAATTTTTGAACACGTTCTCTTACAGAAGATGGAGAAAGGTGGATTTTTCTACCAATATCAGCAAATGAAATTCTAGCATTTTGTTTTAATTCACGGATTATTTTGTTGTCTATAATATCTACCATTGATTTGAGTGTTTTGAGTATAAAAATACATTTTATTAATAAAATAAAGGATTTTATATGATTGAATCAATTTTATAAATTAAAAATCTATAGATAGTTTTGACGCATTAATTATTACAAATTTCATTAAAAATGAGTGTCTCAATTCTATTAGTTGTTGGTTTAGGTATTTTACTTGGTTTCTTTTTTCAAACAGTAACAGGTTTTGCAGGAGCTTTAATTGCGTTGCCTATTTTATTACTTGTTCTTGGTTTGCAAGATGCAATCGCTTATATTTCTATATTTTATTTTTACTCGAGTGTGTATTTTATTGCTCAAGAATGGAAAAATATAGATAGAAGAATTATTTTAAAACTTAGTATCGCCACTATTTTAGGAGTTGGTTTGGGGATTTGGGTTTTGGCTCATGGAAAACCTATTTTTTTAAAGAAAGCTTTAGGAATTTTTATATTATTATATGTGATATATGCAATGTATGCAAAAGATAAAGTATTTCATAAGCCTAAACTTGAATTTTTATTTGGTTTCGCAGGCGGATTTTTCTCTGGATTGTTTTCTACTGGTGGTCCTTTATATGTAATTGTTGTTAAGAACTCAGCCGTTACAATGAAAACCTTTAGAGCGACTATGTTTGGAGTATTAGGTTTAATAACTGCTATTAGAATACCTACGCTTTATAAAGCAGGTATTTTAAATATGGAACAAGTACATTATTCATTTTATATAATGCCGTTTTTTATATTGGCTATTTATCTAGGTAAAAAAGCGTACGCTAAACTAAATGAAACAGTTTTAAAGAATGGGGTTTTAGCTTTATTATTTTTATCAGGAGTGATGTTAGTGTTGAAGTCGTAAGATTAAAATTGATATTGATTTAAAGTGTCAATCGAACTTTTCAAAAACAAACTCAATTCCGAATTGGTTGTTAGAGACACGCGCTTTTAATTGCTTGTTTTCTAACCAATAGATGATTTTTGTAGGGAAATTGTGAGTTGGGTTTTCAGCAACAAAAGAAGTATCGGTTTGTGAAGTAAATTGAAACAAGGGGGGAGTTTCATTTACGCCTTCAACTTTTAAAGTCAACGTATTATTAATAGCTACAATACCTAGAGTTTCTTTAAAAGTAGTGTCTTTTTCTTTTATGATAAATCCTACTCCAGTAAAGTTTTTATTCCAAATTTCATAGGTAGTATTTCCTGATTTGTCGTTTGTTCTTATCCATTTTCCTAATAAGAACTCAGGTTTCTGGGGTTTGGTTCCTGTGTTGCAAGAAAAAATAAAAAGCAAACAGACAAAAAATATAAGTGTACGCATTGTAAAATAATTTAATCAAATATACATGAAATCTAATTTAGAGAAGTTCAGAGAAAATTGTAAATTCGCACTCCAAGTAAAGACTAGAAGATGTTAGATAAATTAAGAATTGTAAAACAACGTTTCGATGAGGTTTCTGATTTAATCATCCAACCAGATGTAATTTCAGACCAAAAACGGTATGTGCAATTAAGTAAAGAATATAAAGATTTAGGCGATGTTGTTAAAAAAGGGGAAGAATATCAATCTTTATTAAACAATATAGAAGAAGCAAAAGAAATTATTGCTGATGGTTCTGATGCAGAAATGGTAGAAATGGCAAAAATGGAAATGAGTGATGCCAATACCAGAATCCCTGAATTAGAAGACGAAATTAAATTCTTATTGATTCCGAAAGACCCAGAAGATTCTAAAAATGCAGTAGTAGAATTACGTGCCGGAACTGGTGGTGATGAAGCAAGTATTTTTGCTGGAGATTTATTTAGAATGTACACAAAATATTGTGAGGGTAGAGGTTGGAAAGTTTCTACAGTAGATTTTTCTGAAGGAACAAACGGCGGATTTAAAGAAATTCAGTTTGAAGTAAACGGAGAAGATGTGTACGGAACCTTAAAGTTTGAAGCAGGCGTGCATCGTGTACAAAGAGTTCCACAAACAGAAACACAAGGAAGAGTGCATACTTCTGCCGCAACAATGATGGTTTTTCCTGAAGCAGAAGAATTTGATGTAGAAATCAATCCAAAAGAGGTGCGTATCGATTTTTTCTGTTCGTCTGGTCCTGGAGGACAATCTGTAAATACAACCTATTCTGCAGTTCGTTTAACGCACATTCCAACGGGTTTGGTGGCGCAATGTCAAGATCAAAAATCGCAGCATAAAAATAAAGAGAAAGCGTTTAAAGTATTGCGTTCTCGTTTGTACGATATGGAATTGGCAAAGAAGCAAGCAGAAGATGCTTTAAAGCGAGGCTCTATGGTTTCTAGTGGAGATAGATCTGCGAAGATTAGAACCTATAATTACGCTCAAGGTCGAGTTACAGATCATAGAATTGGTTTGTCATTATATGATTTACCAAATATTATGAATGGTGATATTCAGAAAATTATAGATGAGTTAATGCTTGCAGAAAACACAGAAAAGTTAAAAGAATTAGGAGACGGATTTTAAAAATCAGTTTTTCTTATAAAACAAAAGGCACCTGATTTGGGTGCTTTTTTTTGGTTCTTATTTTTTCAAATAATAAAAGCGATTAAAAATTTGGGGGAAGTTTTTAATCGCTTTAGGTTAACAAATAATTAAGGGGTAATTTTTATATAACAAAGTATAACAATAATTAATTCATTATAATTATATACTTCAAATGTAAAGTAGTTTTTGAAGTTGTACAATACCCATTTATGGGGTTTTTTTCTTCTCACGGAAAACCGTGAGCTGACTCACGGAAAATGGGGTATTAGCTCTCACGGAAAACCGTGAACTGTATCATTAAAATTTAGTTATTTCTGTTTTTAATAATCTCGTCTTGCAGCTGTCTGCGTAGTTTCTGCTCTCTTTCTATCGATTTTTTTCTAAAAGAATTGAATTCGTCTTCTACATCTTCTAAATTGTTTTTTGCCGCAGTGATTAGTACATCGCTATTGTTAAACTTAAAAATAAAATATCCTAAAAAAGCAAGTAACGCAATAATAATGGTAAATAAAATGAACGAGTAAAAACCTTTACTTAATTGCATTCCGAAAAGAGATATTGAATTTTCTTTATTTAAAGCTTCATTAAGTTTCGTTGTAGTTTCATTTTTCTCCTTTTCTAATAAATCAATAGTTGTTTTTTGAGAATTAAGTAGCGTGTTTTTACTATTCAATTGCCCGGTGTAACTTTTAATACTGTCTAAAACATTGTTATGTAAATCTCCAAAATCTTTTTTAAGAATTACTTTGTATTCTAAGTAATTGTTAGATTTTTTATAGACTGTTCTAAATTGATTGTCAAGTGTATTTGTATTTTCTTGTGAAAAAGAATTCAAAGAAAAAAGAACGGCAAGTAATAATGTAAAGGTAGGTTTCATAATTTAATATTATTAATAACAAATCAGATATTAAAGGTTAAAAATAACAAAAAAAACCCAAACGGAACGTCTGGGTTTTTATATATAAGCAAGGATTATTATATTATTTTACTTTCTCTACAATTGCCTTAAAAGCTTCTGGGTTGTTCATTGCTAAATCAGCTAAAACCTTACGGTTTAATTCGATGTTATTAGCTTTTACTTTTCCCATAAACTGAGAGTAAGACATTCCATGTTCTCTAGCTCCAGCGTTGATACGCTGAATCCATAATGCACGGAAGTTTCTCTTATTGTTTTTACGATCTCTATAAGCATATGTCATTGCTTTTTCCACCGCATTTTTTGCTACCGTATAAACGTTTTTACGTCTTCCGAAGTAACCTTTTGCTGCCTTCAAGATTTTTTTTCTTCTTTTTCTTGAGGCTACTGAATTTACTGATCTTGGCATAATTCAAATTGTTTTCTGTAGTTGGCGACAACTAAGTTGTACTTTTTATTTGCCTAACTCCATGGTTAATAATTAAATTCCCTTTAATTAACTATTTTAAAGTTAATTGTTGTTTGATGTTCGCTTCATCAGACTTGTGTACTAATGTTGCGTGCGTCAATTTAAGCTTACGTTTCTTAGACTTCTTTGTTAAGATATGACTCTTAAACGCGTGCTTTCTTTTGATTTTTCCAGAACCTGTCAACTTAAAACGTTTCTTGGCACTAGATTTGGTTTTCATTTTAGGCATTTCTCCTTCGTTTTTATCTCGCTTATAAGATTGTTGTATCCCGAACTCGTTTCAGGATTTATTTATTTATTTCCCTACTTTTTTAGGAGCAATAAACATAATCATACGTTTACCCTCTAATTTTGGTAGTTGTTCTACTTTACCGAATTCCTCTAATTCTTGAGCTAATTTTAATAATAAGATTTGTCCTTGCTCTTTAAAGATGATTGATCTTCCTTTAAAGAAAACAAATGCTTTTAATTTTGCTCCTTCTTTTAAGAACTTTATGGCATGTTTCTTTTTAAATTCATAATCATGCTCATCAGTTTGAGGTCCAAAACGAATTTCTTTAACAGTAACTTTAGTTGCTTTCGATTTTAAAGCTTTTTCGCGTTTCTTTTGTTCGTATAAGAATTTCTTATAATCGATAATTTTACAAACTGGAGGAACTGCTTTTGGTGAAATTTCCACTAAATCTAATTCCTGTTCTTCAGCTAACGCTCTTGCTTTTTCAATCGGATACACACCAACTTCGATGTTATCTCCAACTAAACGTACTTCGTCAACAAATTTAATCTTATGATTAATTCTGTGTTGATCTTCTTTAAGTACTCTTAAAGGTCTTCTTGGCCTATTTCTTCTAATTGCTATGACTAATAAATTTTAATTATACAATGCAGTTTCTTTAACTGCTTTTCTTTTTTCTCCTTAAAATGCTACTCTTGTGCTTTTAATTTCATCTTGTATCAATGAAATAAATGCTTCAATAGTAAAAGTTCCGATGTCTCCTTCTCCGTGTTTTCTTACGGATACAGTTCCTTCATTTTCTTCTTTTTCGCCGACAATTACCATAAACGGAATCTTGCTCATTTCTGCATCTCTAATCTTACGACCAGTTTTCTCACTTCTATCATCTACGAGGGCGCGAATTTCGGAATTTTCTAGCGATTCTAAAACTTTTTCTGAATATTTTTGATATTTATCACTGATTGGCAATAAGATAACTTGATCTGGAGTTAACCAAAGAGGGAAATTTCCGCCTGTATGCTCAAGTAACACGGCAATAAATCGTTCCATTGATCCAAATGGTGCTCTGTGAATCATTACTGGTTGATGTAATTGATTATCGGCTCCTTTATAGGTTAATTCAAATCGTTTTGGTAAATTATAGTCAACTTGAATGGTTCCAAGTTGCCAACTTCTGCCTAAAGCGTCTTTAACCATAAAATCTAATTTTGGTCCATAAAAAGCAGCTTCGCCCTCTTCAATTACAAAATTTAAGCCTTTGTCTGTTGCAGCATTTATAATTGCTTGCTCAGCTAATTCCCATGTATGAACATCACCAATATATTTGTCTGGATTTTCTTTGTCTCTAATAGAAACCTGCGCAGTAAAGTTTTCGAAACCTAAAGAACCAAATACATACAATACTAAATCAATTACATTTTTAAATTCTTGATCTAGTTGTTCTGGTGTACAGAATATATGAGCATCATCTTGTGTAAATCCTCTAACACGCGTTAAACCGTGTAATTCTCCACTTTGTTCATATCTATAAACGGTTCCAAATTCGGCAAATCGTTTTGGTAAATCTTTATAAGAATGAGGTTTAAAGTTATATACTTCACAGTGATGCGGACAGTTCATTGGTTTTAATAAAAACTCTTCATCCATTTTCGGAGTTTTTATCGCTTGGAAACTATCTTCTCCATATTTTTCATAATGACCAGAAGTAACATACAATTCTTTCTGACCAATATGTGGTGTCATCACCATTTCATATCCAGCTTTCTTTTGTGCAGCTTTTAAGAAATCTTCTAGTCTTCCTCTTAATGCAGCTCCTTTTGGTAGCCATAAAGGTAAACCGGCTCCAACTTTTTGAGAAAAAGTAAATAATTCTAATTCTCTCCCTAATTTTCTATGATCTCTCTTTTTTGCCTCTTCTAATAACTCTAAATATTCGGTAAGCATTTTTTGCTTCGGAAATGAAATTCCGTAAATACGAGTCAATTGGTTGTTCTTTTCATCACCACGCCAATAAGCGCCAGCAACATTCATTACTTTGATGGCCTTGATGATTCCGGTATTCGGAATATGTCCACCACGGCATAAATCTGTGAAATCAGAATGGTCACAGAAAGTTATCTCTCCGTCCGTTAAATTTTCGATTAACTCAACTTTATATTGATTGTTTTCTTTCTGATAGTAAGCTAAAGCATCATCCTTAGAAACAGACCGTAGCTTAAACTCGTGCTTTCCTCTTGCTAGTTCTAAGAATTTTTGCTCAATTTTAGTAAAGTCTTTTTCAGAGATTACTTCATCTTCTAAGTCTATGTCGTAATAAAACCCATTGTCAATAGCTGGACCAATCGTTAGTTTTGCCTTTGGATGAAATTCTAAAATTGCTTGTGCTAGTACGTGTGCTGATGAATGCCAGAAAGCTTTTTTTCCACCATCATCATTAAATGTATACAATATTAAAGAACCGTCAGAGGTTAGGGGTGTCGTGGTTTCAATAGTCGTCCCATTGAAGTTTGCAGAAATAACATTTCTTGCAAAACCATCACTTATACTTTTAGCAACATCCATTGGAGTGCTATTTTTGTTGTATTCTCTTACGCTTCCGTCAGGTAAAGTAATATGTATCATTTACATTTAATATTTATTGATTGCAAAGATATTAGAAAACTATATTTCACACAATATATATGTTTAAAGATTTCAAAGCATTTCAGCTATTGTTTTTTTGATAAAAAATCAATTTTAATTTACTGATGTTAAGTGTCTTGAAAAAAAGATTAAAAAAAGATTAAAAAAGCTCTTGCAGAAACCAAAAGGGAGTGTATATTTGCACCCGCTAAGAGGAAAACATTAGTTATTTTTTTAGTTGCAGTTCTTTAAAATAGGGTTTAATTTTTTTTAAAAATAATTTAAAAAGAACTTGTGAGAAACAAAATAGTTTCTAGCTTTGCAGCCGCTAAGTAACAGAGTAATTTGTTAATTGCAGTTGTAAGTTCACGAGTAAAATAAGAGTTAGTTTTTTAGAAAAATAATTTACAAGTTGATACTATATTATAGTGTTTTTTTACTCCTGATTTTAAAGTATAAGTTCATTCAAAGTAGTGGTTCAAAAATAAATTAAAAAAAACTTTAAAAAAGTTTTTGTGTTAAGAAAAGAGTTTATACATTTGCACCCGCTTTGAGAGATAAGTAAAGTTCAGGTTAAGAAATAAGAGGAGTTTTGGAATAGTTTAAGGGATTAAATTAGTTAGTTCGAGTCTAACATTTCTACAAAGATTTAGTAAGATTATTGATTGATAAGATTGATTAATTGAAGCTAAAACGTTCATTGAAAATATTGAAATTGACAGCGTAAAACAAAGAGTAAGATTACATGATTTTTATAAATCATAATTCTTTTGAAACTATATCATCCAAATTATAAAAATATACGATGAAGAGTTTGATCCTGGCTCAGGATGAACGCTAGCGGCAGGCTTAACACATGCAAGTCGAGGGGTAACATTGTAGCTTGCTACAGATGACGACCGGCGCACGGGTGCGTAACGCGTATAGAATCTACCTTTTACTTAGGGATAGCCTTTAGAAATGAAGATTAATACCTTATAGTATTTTAGATCGGCATCGATTTAGAATTAAAGATTTATTGGTAAAAGATGGCTATGCGTCCTATTAGTTAGTTGGTGAGGTAACGGCTCACCAAGACAGCGATAGGTAGGGGTCCTGAGAGGGAGATCCCCCACACTGGTACTGAGACACGGACCAGACTCCTACGGGAGGCAGCAGTGAGGAATATTGGACAATGGGCGAGAGCCTGATCCAGCCATGCCGCGTGCAGGAAGACGGCCCTATGGGTTGTAAACTGCTTTTATACAGGAAGAAACACTCCCTCGTGAGGGAGCTTGACGGTACTGTAAGAATAAGCACCGGCTAACTCCGTGCCAGCAGCCGCGGTAATACGGAGGGTGCAAGCGTTATCCGGAATCATTGGGTTTAAAGGGTCCGCAGGCGGTCAATTAAGTCAGAGGTGAAATCCCATAGCTTAACTATGGAACTGCCTTTGATACTGGTTGACTTGAGTTATACGGAAGTAGATAGAATGTGTAGTGTAGCGGTGAAATGCATAGATATTACACAGAATACCGATTGCGAAGGCAGTCTACTACGTATATACTGACGCTCATGGACGAAAGCGTGGGGAGCGAACAGGATTAGATACCCTGGTAGTCCACGCCGTAAACGATGGACACTAGTTGTTGGGATTTATCTCAGTGACTAAGCGAAAGTGATAAGTGTCCCACCTGGGGAGTACGGTCGCAAGATTGAAACTCAAAGGAATTGACGGGGGCCCGCACAAGCGGTGGAGCATGTGGTTTAATTCGATGATACGCGAGGAACCTTACCAGGGCTTAAATGTGGTCTGACAGCTTTAGAGATAGAGTTTTCTTCGGACAGATCACAAGGTGCTGCATGGTTGTCGTCAGCTCGTGCCGTGAGGTGTCAGGTTAAGTCCTATAACGAGCGCAACCCCTACCGTTAGTTGCTAGCAGGTCATGCTGAGGACTCTAACGGGACTGCCTACGCAAGTAGAGAGGAAGGTGGGGATGACGTCAAATCATCACGGCCCTTACGTCCTGGGCTACACACGTGCTACAATGGTATGGACAATGAGCAGCCACTATGCAAATAGGAGCGAATCTATAAACCATATCACAGTTCGGATCGGAGTCTGCAACTCG
The DNA here is from genome assembly GCF_030444335.1 of Polaribacter huanghezhanensis. Lineage (NCBI taxonomy): Bacteria > Pseudomonadati > Bacteroidota > Flavobacteriia > Flavobacteriales > Flavobacteriaceae > Polaribacter > Polaribacter huanghezhanensis. The sequence continues at coordinate 1,495,489 of NZ_CP128595.1, forward strand.
ACTCCGTGAAGCTGGAATCGCTAGTAATCGGATATCAGCCATGATCCGGTGAATACGTTCCCGGGCCTTGTACACACCGCCCGTCAAGCCATGGAAGCTGGGGGTACCTGAAGTCGGTCACCGTAAGGAGCCGCCTAGGGTAAAACTGGTAACTAGGGCTAAGTCGTAACAAGGTAGCCGTACCGGAAGGTGCGGCTGGAACACCTCCTTTCTAGAGAAAAGATGGTGAGTTACGAAAGAAGATTTTACTCTTTGCTGTTAATTTTAAACAAATACTAAATATTTAAGCTATTATAGTCTCGTAGCTCAGCTGGTTAGAGCGCTACACTGATAATGTAGAGGTCGGCAGTTCGAGTCTGCCCGAGACTACTAATTTTTAGATATTTAAGGAAATTTTAGAAGTTGGGAAACCAGTTTACAGTACGCAGTATGCAGTACCCAGTACATCACGTAATAACTGATTGCTGAACACTGATTACTGATTACTAAAAAACGGGGGATTAGCTCAGCTGGCTAGAGCGCCTGCCTTGCACGCAGGAGGTCATCGGTTCGACTCCGATATTCTCCACAATCCAGTAAACAGTCACAGTTTACAGTAAGCAGTTCACTGCCTACTGCAGCTGAGCACTGAATACTAAGGAAAAAGTTCATTGACATATTGGTATAATGATATCGTAAGAATCAAATAGATAGAGAAGGTTTAGACTTTTAATTAAGTTTAAGCAAAATTTTATAAAAATAATAAAAGAGCTCGTTGTAGAAGTGATTCTACAGCAAAAAGTACAATAAGCTAAATAAGGGCGTATGGCGGATGCCTAGGCTCTCAGAGACGATGAAGGACGCGATAAGCTGCGAAAAGTTACGGGGAGAAGCACATATTTTATGATCCGTAAATATCCGAATGGGGCAACCCGGCATGTTGAAGACATGTCACCTAGTAATAGGAGTAAACCCGGTGAACTGAAACATCTAAGTAACCGGAGGAAGAGAAAACAATAGTGATTCCGTTAGTAGTGGCGAGCGAACGCGGAACAGCCCAAACCAAAGTTGTTACGGCAATTTTGGGGTTGTAGGGCCACAATATTCGAAACTAAGTGAATTAGAACTGTTTGGAAAGACAGACCAAAGAGGGTGATAGTCCCGTATAAGTAAGCGAAGTTTAGATAGTGGTACCCTGAGTAGTGCGGGACACGAGTAATCCTGTATGAATCCACCGGGACCATCCGGTAAGGCTAAATACTCCTGAGAGACCGATAGTGAACTAGTACCGTGAGGGAAAGGTGAAAAGAACCCTAAGTAAGGGAGTGAAAGAGATCCTGAAACCGTACGCCTACAAGCGGTCGGAGCACATTTACTGTGTGACGGCGTGCCTTTTGCATAATGAGCCTACGAGTTACTGTTTCTAGCAAGGTTAAATGTTTAAGACATGGAGCCGGAGCGAAAGCGAGTCTGAATAGGGCGCATAGTTAGTAGTAGTAGACGCGAAACCGGGTGATCTACCCATGGGCAGGTTGAAGCTGTGGTAACACATAGTGGAGGACCGAACCAGTTGACGTTGAAAAGTCTTTGGATGACCTGTGGGTAGGGGTGAAAGGCCAATCAAACCCGGAAATAGCTCGTACTCCCCGAAATGCATTTAGGTGCAGCGTTGTGGTAAAGTTTTATAGAGGTAGAGCTACTGATTGGATGCGGGGGCTTCACCGCCTACCAATTCCTGACAAACTCCGAATGCTATAAAATATACACAGCAGTGAGGGCATGGGTGCTAAGGTCCATGTCCGAGAGGGAAAGAACCCAGACCATCAGCTAAGGTCCCAAAATATATGTTAAGTTGAACTAACGAGGTGAAACTGCTTAGACAGCTAGGATGTTGGCTTGGAAGCAGCCATTCATTTAAAGAGTGCGTAACAGCTCACTAGTCGAGCGGTTTTGCATGGATAATAATCGGGCATAAACATATTACCGAAGCTATGGATTTGTAATTTATTACAAGTGGTAGGGGAGCATTGTAACCTGCGTAGAAGGTGTACTGTAAGGTATGCTGGAGTGGTTACAAAAGAAAATGTAGGCATAAGTAACGATAATGCGGGCGAGAAACCCGCACACCGAAAGACTAAGGTTTCCTCAGCGATGCTAATCAGCTGAGGGTTAGTCGGGTCCTAAGGCGAATCCGAAGGGAGTAGTCGATGGATAACAGGTTAATATTCCTGTACTTCTTATAATTGCGATGGGGTGACGGAGTAATGAAAGCACCGCGTACTGACGGAATAGTACGTTGAAGAATGTAGCTATAGAACCAGATTAAGAGTTAGGTTTTGGCAAAGTTCGATAGTACCACAACTCTTCGGACGAGTGGATAGTGTGCCTAAGCGCTTCCAAGAAAAACCTCTAAGCTTCAGATTATAAGAACCCGTACCGTAAACCGACACAGGTAGTTGGGATGAGAATTCTAAGGTGCTCGAGAGATTCATGGCTAAGGAACTAGGCAAAATAGACCCGTAACTTCGGGAGAAGGGTCGCCCCGCTTTACAGCGGGGCCGCAGTGAAAAGGTCCAGGCGACTGTTTATCAAAAACACAGGGCTTTGCTAAATTGAAAGATGATGTATAAGGCCTGACACCTGCCCGGTGCTGGAAGGTTAAGTGGAGGGTTTAGCTTCGGCGAAGATCTGAAATGAAGCCCCAGTAAACGGCGGCCGTAACTATAACGGTCCTAAGGTAGCGAAATTCCTTGTCGGGTAAGTTCCGACCTGCACGAATGGTGCAACGATCTGGACACTGTCTCAGCCATGAGCTCGGTGAAATTGTAGTATCGGTGAAGATGCCGATTACCCGCAGCGGGACGAAAAGACCCCGTGAACCTTTACTATAGCTTAGTATTGACTTTGGATAAGTAATGTGTAGGATAGGTGGGAGACTATGAAGTGGCGTCGCTAGGCGTTGTGGAGTCGTCCTTGAAATACCACCCTTTGCTTGTCTAGAGCCTAACTCAGAAATGAGGACAGTGCTTGGTGGGTAGTTTGACTGGGGTGGTCGCCTCCAAAAGAGTAACGGAGGCTTCTAAAGGTACCCTCAGTACGCTTGGTAACCGTACGTAGAGTGCAATGGCATAAGGGTGCTTGACTGAGAGACATACAGGTCGATCAGGTTGGAAACAAGAGCATAGTGATCCGGTGGTTCCGCATGGAAGGGCCATCGCTCAAAGGATAAAAGGTACTCCGGGGATAACAGGCTGATCTCCCCCAAGAGCTCATATCGACGGGGGGGTTTGGCACCTCGATGTCGGCTCGTCACATCCTGGGGCTGGAGAAGGTCCCAAGGGTTGGGCTGTTCGCCCATTAAAGTGGCACGCGAGCTGGGTTCAGAACGTCGTGAGACAGTTCGGTCTCTATCTGCTGTGGGCGTTAGAAATTTGCGTGGATCTGACTCTAGTACGAGAGGACCGAGTTGGACTGACCTCTAGTGTACCAGTTGTTCCGCCAGGAGCACTGCTGGGTAGCTACGTCGGGAAGGGATAAGCGCTGAAAGCATATAAGCGCGAAACCCACCACAAGATGAGATTTCTTTAAAGGGTCGTGGGAGACTACCACGTTGATAGGATACAGGTGTAAAGGCAGTAATGTCATAGCCGAGTATTACTAATAACCCATAAGCTTATGTATGTCCACGCCTTCGGGCGTGGCGACACTCTTTTTTTTAAAAGACTAGATGATTTAAATGATATTATTAGACCAGTATGTTAATTTATACAGTTGCCAATTAGTGCAACTGAAAGATTTAAGGTGGTTATAGCGATGGGGCTCACCTCTTCCCATACCGAACAGAGAAGTTAAGCCCATTTGCGCCGATGGTACTGCCATTATGGTGGGAGAGTAGGTCGCTGCCTTTCTTTATATTGATACAAATCAATATAATATACTAAAGTCCTCAATCATATGATTGAGGACTTTTTTTTGGTTTAAAAAGTTTATTTTTATTGAATGAAATATCCATTTACATATTTGGTTGAGGTTCAGTTTTTAGGGTTTCGATTTTCGGGTTGGCAAAAGCAAACAAATGCAAAAACATTGCATGATATGGTTGATAAAACATTAAGTTTTGTTTTTGATGAAGGTGTAAAATACAAAACGCTTGGTGCTGGTAGAACAGATGCGAAAGTTTCTGCTTCTAGATATGGTTTTCAATTGTTTTTACATGCAGATATAAATACTTCAGATTTTTTGAAAGATTTTAATTATAATTCTCCTCCAGATATTAAGGGTTTGTCAATTAAAAAAGTAACCTCAGACTTTAATATTATACAATCTTCAAAAATAAAGGAATATCATTATTATTTTTCTTTTGGAGAAAAACCACATGCATTTTCTGCGCCATTTTTAGTTGGTTTGAATGAACAACTAGATATTAACGCTATGGTACATGGCGCAAAATTATTTGTAGGAGAACATTATTTTCATAAATACTGCACAAAACCTTCTGAGAAAACCATTTTTAAAAGAATTATTGATTCTTGCGAGATTGTAGAGAATACAATTTTGCAAGCGAATTTCTTTCCTACAAAAAGTTATGTTTTAAAAGTAAAAGGAAAAGGTTTTTTACGGTATCAAATAAGATTGATGATGGGAATATTATTTGAATTAGGAAAAGGAAACATTGATTTAGAGTTTATAGAAAATTCTTTAAAAGAAGCTAATGATAGAAAATTTTTAAGAGAAATTGCTCCGGCTTCAGGTTTGCAATTGTACGATGTTCAGTTTAAGTAAATAGCATGAATTTATTTTAGTATATTGAGTGAACATTTTAAAATTAAAAAAATGAAAAATAAGGCAGGAATTATTTTAGTACTTCTCGGATTTTTAATGATTTATATTGGTGGTTTTTACGGGCCTAAAGTAATTTTAGCTCCAATTATTACAGCACTTGGTTTTTTTGTGATTGCTGCTGTATTTTTTAAAGAGAAGTAAATTTTTAAACTACATCTGCGTAAGGGATTGTAGTGGAAATCCTTTTTTGAGGAAGGAAAAAAAGATTGCAACAAAAGCCCGACCGTTTTCGGTTACGCCCAAAAAAAAATCCACCTTTTAATAAAGATGGATTTTAGGATTCTTAGTTCTCAACTCCGTTAGAAGATACAAATTTTATCCTTTGATAATACCTCTAGAAATTACAATCTTCTGAATTTCTGAAGTTCCTTCGTAAATTTGAGTAATTTTTGCATCACGCATTAAACGCTCTACATGATAGTCTTTTACAAAACCGTTACCACCATGAATTTGTACGGCTTCGACAGTGTGTTCCATGGCAACTTTTGACGCATATAATTTTGCCATTGCGCTAGACATATCGTAATTATTTCCTTGATCTTTATCCCAAGCGGCTTTCATAACTAACATTCTTGCAGCTTCAATTTCTGTGTGCATGTCTGCTAATTTAAAAGCAATTGCTTGATGATTGCAAATTTCTGTTCCGAATGCTTTACGTTCTTTAGAATATTTTAAAGCCAATTCATACGCTCCGGCTGCAATTCCCAACGCTTGAGAAGCAATTCCGATTCTTCCACCAGATAATGTTTTCATGGCGAATTTAAATCCGAAACCATCTTCTCCAATTCTATTTTCTTTAGGCACTTTTACATCATTAAATTGTAATGTATGTGTATCACTTCCTCTAATTCCTAATTTATCTTCTTTGGGTCCAACATGAAAACCTTCCGTTCCTTTTTCAACAATAAAAGCATTAATTCCATGATGCCCTTTTTCTTTATGAGTTTGGGCAATTACTAAATAAACATCAGCTCTACCACCACTTGTTATCCAGTTTTTTGTTCCGTTTATTACATAATGATCGCCTTTGTCAATAGCAGTTGTACTTTGTGAAGTTGCATCTGAACCAGCTTCAGGTTCAGACAAACAAAAAGCACCAACAAACTCGCCAGTTGCTAATTTTGTTAAATATTTTTGTTTTTGTTCTTCATTTGCGTACGATTCTAATCCGTAGCAAACCAAAGAATTATTTACAGATACAATTACAGAAGCAGAGGCATCAATTTTAGACAATTCTTCCATAATTAATACGTAAGAAATTGCGTCCATTCCGCTTCCTCCGTATTTTGGATCAACCATAATTCCTAAGAAACCTAAATCTCCCATTTTTTTGACTAATTCTTGTGGGAATTCTTGCTTATTATCTCTTTCTATAACTCCAGGTAACAATTCTGTTTGTGCAAAATCTCGAGCTGCAGCTTTAATCATTAAGTGTTCTTCGGTAAGGTTAAAGTCCATTTATAGTAGTATTATTATATTCGTAAAAAATGTGTTCAAAGATACATTTTTAGTAATAAATTATCAATAAAGTTTTATTATTTTTACAGATATGAGTACTAAAAAAATAAATATAATTGGTTTAATGTCTGGAACATCTTTAGATGGTTTAGATCTGGTTTATGTTACCTTTGATAAAAAAAGCTACGAAAATTTTGAAATTCAGTATTCAGAAACCATAGCATATTCAAAATTATGGAAAGAAAAATTAGCAAAAGCAATTGATAAATCTGATGAAGAATTACAAGAACTTGATTTAGAATATGGAAAATTACTTGCTAAAAAAGTGAATAGTTTTATCAAAAAAAATAGGATTATAAATATTGATTTTATTGCTTCTCATGGTCATACAGTTTTGCATCAACCCGAAAAAGGAATTACATTACAAATAGGAGATGGTCAAACACTAGCAAACGAAACTCAGCAAAAAGTTGTGTGTGATTTTAGAACTCAAGATGTAAAATTGGGTGGGCAAGGAGCACCATTGGTTCCGATTGGAGATGAATTTTTGTTTCATCAATACGATACTTGTTTAAATTTAGGTGGATTTGCAAATGTTTCTTTTAAAGAGCAAAACAAAAGAATTGCTTTTGATATTTGTCCAGTAAATATTGTGCTAAATTATTATGTAAATACATTGGGTTTTGATTATGATAACAAAGGCAAAATTGCTTCAACAGGAATTATAAATACAAAACTATTAGAAGAATTAAACTCTTTGAATTATTACAAAACAAAACCTCCAAAATCTTTGGGGTTAGAATGGGTGCAGTCAACTATTATTCCATTAATTGATGACAAAAATCTTGAAATAAAAGATGTTTTAGCAACATTTATGGAACATGTTGCAATTCAAATTGCCGCTTCTACAAAGAAGTGTAAAAATATTTTTATAACTGGCGGTGGCGTTTTTAATGAATTTTTGATAAAAAGAATAAATCACCATTCAAATTTAGAAATGATCATTCCCAATTCTCAAATAGTCAATTATAAAGAAGCTTTAATATTTGCTTTTTTAGGGTTGTTACGTGTTGATAATCAAGTTAATTGCTTGAGTTCTGTTACTGGAGCAAAAAAAGACCACAGTTCTGGAGTTATATTTACATCATAAAATTTTCTAAAAGAATATTATTTTTGTTTGGGCAATCATTTTTTTGCACTAAGTTTGTGTATAAGAACTTCTATATCACATTTAAACCAGAAAAAATGAACCAACTTTAACTGCTATCAATTTTTAAAAAGATAAAAGATAAAAAATTGAATTATTAGCAACATCAAATGAAAGATTTACTTAAAAAATACGAAAATAAACAACCAGAAATAGTTTTTAATTGGAAAGATCCTGAAACAGATGCAGAAGGATGGACTGTAATTAATTCACTTCGTGGTGGAGCTGCCGGTGGCGGAACAAGAATGAGAAAAGGCTTAGATATGAACGAAGTGTTGTCTTTAGCCAAAACTATGGAAGTAAAATTTACCGTTTCTGGACCCGCAATTGGTGGTGCAAAATCTGGAATTAATTTTGATCCAAATGATCCGAGAAAAAGAGGCGTTTTAGAACGATGGTACAAAGCAGTTACGCCGTTGTTAAAACATTATTATGGAACTGGAGGAGACTTAAATGTTGATGCAGATAAAGACGTAATTCCGATTACCGAAGATTGTGGTGTTTGGCATCCGCAAGAAGGAATTTTTAACGGACATTTTAAACCAACTGAAGCCGATAAAATTAATAGAATTGGACAATTACGACTTGGCGTTATTAAAATTATTGAAGACAAAAAATTCTCACCAGATTTATCAAGAAAATATACCGTTGCAGATATGTTAACAGGTTATGGTGTTGCAGAAGCTGTAAATCATTATTACAATATTTACGGCGGATCTATCAAAGGAAAAAAAGCAGTTGTACAAGGTTTTGGAAATGTTGGTTCTGCCGCAGCATATTATTTAACGCAATTAGGAGCAAAAGTTGTTGGTATTATTGATAGAGACGGAGGAGTTATTAATGAATCAGGTTTTTCTTTTGATGAAATGACTGCGTTATTTTTAGGAAAAGATGGAAACAAATTGGTTTCAGAAAAGATGATTCCTTTTGATGAGATGAATCAAAAAGTGTGGTCATTAGGAGCAGAAATTTTTGTTCCAGCTGCAGCTTCAAGATTGGTTTCTAAAGAACAAGTTACTCAAATGATTACTTCTGGATTAGAAGTAATTTCTCCAGGAGCAAATGTGCCTTTTGCAGATAAAGAAATATTTTTTGGACCAATTATGGAATATACTGATGGACATGTAAGTTTGCTTCCAGATTTTATTTCAAATTGTGGTATCGCTAGAGTATTTGCTTATTTAATGGAAGCTAGAGTGCAATTGCCTATGCAAGATGAAGCCATTTTTAATGATACTTCAGAAACCATTAGAAAAGCATTGGTTAAAACGTTTGAAAAGAACAAGAGTAAAACAGAAATATGTAAAACGGCGTTTGAAATAGCGTTAAAACAATTAATTTAATTTTATATAATTATGGAAACGATTATCATTTTGGTTTTTGTGGTTGGTTATTTAGCCATTACATTAGAACACAATTTAAAAATAGATAAATTAATACCAGCGCTCGTTATGATGGCGGTTTGTTGGGCTTTAGTAGCTTTAAATGTGGATCAATTTTCTAATTGGTTCGATTCAGCAAAACACGCTTTGGTAGAAGGTTTCCCTTCTTTATTGCATGCAGATAAAATGCATTTAGTAGAAGAAACATTATTGCATCATTTAGGAAAAACCGCAGAGATTTTAGTGTTCTTATTAGGAGCAATGACTATTGTAGAAATTATCGATTATTTTGACGGATTTTCTACAATTAAAGGATATGTTAAAACGAAAAGTAAAAAGAGAATTCTATGGATTTTTTCTTTTTTAGCATTTACCCTTTCTGCAATTATTGATAATTTAACAGCAACGATTGTTTTAATTTCTATTTTACAAAAAATAATTACCAAAAGAGATGACAGAATTTGGTTTGCAGGATTGATAATTATTGCTGCAAATGCAGGTGGAGCGTGGTCTCCGATTGGAGACGTAACAACTACTATGTTGTGGATTGGTAAAAAAGTTACTGCTTGGAAATTAATAGAATACATCTTTATTCCTTCTTTACTTTGTATGTTGGTTCCTTCGTTAATTGCAAGTTTTTTACCTGCATTTAAAGGAGATATTGAAGAGAATCCAAGTGAAGCAGATTCAAAACCCAAAAGTAAGTACAGTGCTATAATGTTATATTTAGGGTTGGGAGCTATCGTTTTTGTTCCAATCTTTAAAACAATTACACATTTACCTCCTTATGTTGGTATGATGTTATCACTTGGTATCGTTGCAACTTTTGCAGAAATCTATAGTAGAACAAAATTTTCTATGACAAGTTATGATAGTGAAGAATCTGAAGCGAATGCACATCACAGTCCGGTGCATCATTCGTTATCAAAAATAGAAATGCCAAGTATTTTATTTTTCTTAGGAATTTTAATGTCTGTTGCAGCCTTAGAATCCTTAGGAATTTTATTCAACTTTGCATCAACATTAAAAGAAACCGTTCCGATGATGGGAACAGAATTACATCATGAAGGAGTTTCTGATATGGTTGTGCTATTATTAGGAGTTGGATCTGCAGTGATAGATAATGTACCTTTAGTAGCAGCAAGTTTAGGAATGTTTCATCAACCAATTGATGACGAATTATGGCACTTTATTGCATTTTCTGCAGGTACAGGTGGAAGTATGTTGATTATTGGTTCTGCAGCAGGAGTTGTTGCAATGGGAATGGAAAAAATTGATTTCTTTTGGTATTTAAAAAAGATTTCTTGGTTAGCTTTGGTCGGTTTTATGGTTGGCTCATTTGCCTTTATGTTTCTCCGACAATTTTAAAATAGAAGCCCGAGATTTTCTCGGGTTTTTTTAAACAATTTTTAAAAAGTAAACTCGTTTAGTTTACATAAATCTTTAATTTAATATAAAATATGTTATTGTTTATTCAAGAAAACATTGATGCAGTTACAGAAGTAATTTCAGACGAAAAAACATTGTCAATTTATAAATTGATCATGGAAAGTGGAACAGGTGGACGATTAATAATTGGATTGCTTTTTGTGTTATTAGCTGTTGCACTGTATATTTATTTTGAGCGCTTTTTTGCAATTAAAGCTGCAGCTAAAGTTGATGAAAATTTTATGAATCAAATTAAAGATTATGTGTCTGAAGGAAAATTAAATGCCGCAACTGATTTATGTAAAAATACAGATTCGCCAACCGCAAGATTGGTAGGAAAAGGGATTTCTAGAATAGGTAAACCGTTGGATGATATTAATAAAGCGATAGAAAACTCAGGGAAATTAGAAATTTATCAATTAGAAAAAAACGTGAGTGTTTTGGCAACTATTGCTGGTGCAGCACCAATGATTGGGTTTTTAGGAACTGTTATTGGAATGATTGTTGCAATTCATGAAATTGCAAATTCTGGCGGACAAATAGATATAAAATTATTATCAGACGGATTGTACACGGCAATGACAACAACGGTTGCAGGTTTAATTGTTGGAATTATAGCCTACATCACCTACAATCATTTAGTAGTAAGAACTGATAAAGTAATCTATAAAATGGAAGCAACTTCGGTGGAGTTTTTAGATTTGTTAAACGAACCAGTATAAATGAGTGTGAAAGTTTAAAGTTTGTAAAGTTGAAAAGTATTTTGAGAACTTTTAGACTTTCTACTTTTAAACTTTAAAAACTATTTTCAAATGAATATTAGAGGAAGAAATAAAGTCAACCCAAATTTCAATATGTCGTCTATGACTGATATTGTTTTTTTATTGTTGATATTTTTTATGCTCACATCTACATTAGTGACTGTAAGTGCAATTGATGTCTTTTTGCCAAAAGCTGGTGGAAAAACGGAGAATAAAAAATCAATTGCTGTTTCAATTACAAATACATCACTTTTTTATATTGATAAAACAGAAGTTAGTGCAGCTAATTTAGAAAACGAAATTTTAAAATTGGTAGGAGCAGATAAAGCAAAAATAGTTGTTATTAGAGGTGATAAAGATGTTCCCTATAAAAATGTGATGAAGATTATTGACATTGCAAATAGAAATAAATTAAAAATGATTTTAGCTGTAAAAGGGAAATAGTTTTTTTTGCTAAAGGCTAAAGGCTAAAGGCTAAAGGCTAAAGGCTAAAGGCTAAAGGCTAGGCTGAAATTAATTCAATAAAAAAGAAAGAAGTCACTTCGAGCATTGTTAAGAAGGATTTAAGAAAAATGCAAATATTAGAAACAACATATAAAAAAAAATCAGCTATAATTACTGCAGTAATTCTTGCGTTAATTTTAGTCGGAATTTTCAACTTCGGAATGCAGTATTTAGATCCGCCACAAGAATATGGATTGGCAATTAATTTTGGCGATTCAAATGTTGGAAATGGAGATCCAGTTGTTCAAACAAAAGAAAATCCTGCGGTAAAAAAAGTTGAAAAAGAAATTGAGGAAAAAGAAGAAGTAATTCCGAAAGAAACTATCAAAGAAAAGGTCATTACACAAGACACAAAAGAGGCTCCTGTTGTAGAAAAACCAATAAAGAAAAAAGTAGAAGAACCTAAAAAGGAAATAAAGAAGGTAGAAAAGCCAAAAGAAATACCGAAGCCAAAACCATCGAAAGAAACGCAAGATGCTTTAAATAATTTATTAAAAGGAAATTCTAAAGACGGAGAAAATAAAGGAGAAGGCGATGCTGATAATCCAGGGTTAAAAGGGGATAAAAATGGCGATCCAAAATCAACAAAATACTACGGAAATAATGGAAGTAGTGGAGATGAAAATTACAATTTAGCAGGAAGAAATGCCTTGTCAAGACCCATTGAAAAACCTGAATGTAATGAAGAAGGAATCGTGGTTGTTAGTATTGAAGTAGATAAAACGGGTAAAGTAACAAAAGCTACTCCAGGAGTGAAAGGGTCAACAAATACAGCAAAATGTTTATTGGATCCAGCAAAAGCTGCGGCTCTAAAAACTACATGGAATCCAGATAAAAATGCACCTGCAAAACAAATAGGAACTATAATTTACCGCTTTTCTTTATCCGAATAATTAATTATTTTTATATTCTAAAATGTCATATCGAGCGCAGTCGAGATATCTCAATAAACTATGACCTATCAAGAAACATTAAATTGGATGTTTTCTCAATTGCCGATGTATCAAAGAGAAGGCAAAATAGCATTCAAAAAAGACTTAACCAATATTTTAGCATTTTCAAAAGTATTAGATTTTCCTGAGAAAAAATTTAAATCGATTCATGTTGGTGGTACAAACGGAAAAGGTTCTACGAGCCATATGATTGCTTCAGTTTTGGAAGAAGCGGGCTATAAAGTTGGATTGTACACATCGCCACATTTAAAGAATTTTACGGAGAGAATCAGGATCAACGGAGAAGAAATTTCTCCAAATTTTGTTGTTGAGTTTATTGAAAAAAACAAAC